>NZ_JBALNX010000034.1:19531-75697 GCF_036962035.1 Bacillus sp. JJ1773 | reverse complement strand
AAGGGACTGGTAAGAAAGGGACGGGTAAAAAAGGGACCGGCCATAACTGTTAAATATTTCTTGACTAGCAAGATTAAAAATCATGACCCGTGGTGATTTCTGTAGGGTCTTTTTCACGAAAATGTTATTTATTCATTTATTCGCTCTGTTGTCCATTGGTGGTACTGTGTACCTCGGTGGGAGCGAACACGATAGCCAATAGCGATAATCATTTCAATGTTATAAATTGAAGAAAAAAATTAGGATTCCTAATAAATCAAAACAGGCCTCTGTGTAACAAATGTCCATCAAATCAAATCAGCACCTCCCACAAGTAGTGGAATGGTGCTGTATCTGTTCTCAGAAAAACCGCATTTACTTATGATACTGTTCTACGTGACTATTCTAAGTGCGGAGTCCACATCTTTGGAACCGTCATCCTTTTTTCAATCTCCCCCGAATCACCCCGATAATGGCTGGCAGCACAGAAATGAAGATAATTGCTAAGAGAACCGTTGAAAAGTTGTCTTTGATAATTGGGATATTGCCAAAAAAATAGCCTAAGATCGTACAGATGCCTACCCATACTGCGGCACCAACCACATTATAAATCAAGAAATATCGGTAGTTCATCCTGCTCGCCCCTGCAATAAAAGGAATGAACGTGCGAATAAATGGCATAAACCGGGCGATCACAATTGTTTTTCCTCCATGCTTATTAAAGAAAGCCTCAGCTCTCATCATTTTATCTTGGTTAATCAATCTCCCCATTAAACTTCCATGTGAGATGGTTGTCCCTACTTTACTACCGATATGATAATTGACAGTATCCCCAATTACCGCCGCGAAAAAATAGACAAACAATAGTAAAAAAATGTTAAATGCCCCCATCGCGGCAAGAGCACCACTAGCAAACAATAAAGAATCACCCGGTAAGAAAGGGAAAATTACAATTCCCGTTTCCACAAATACGATTAAAAATACGATTCCATATGACCATCCGCCAAAGTTTTTGATGATTTCAACTAGATGTTCATCAATATGTAGGATGAAATCAATGATATTTTGAATTATTGTCAAATTTGTTCCCACTTTCATAGTTTTCTCATCAGGTAATCTGACTTAGTAATGTAGTCTTTTTCATTTTCACCTATATATGTTATCACAAAACACTTGAACTGCTCATCACTTAACGACTACGAGTTGTTCGAAACGGTAGATTCGAAAGAACACCAATGTATCCTATCTCATTATAAATTTAAAAGCTGTTAGCATGCCTTAGGAATACCATTTTTTCCATTTGTATTATTGATCTGCGACCAACTTACTTCACTTTCTTGTTAGATCCATATACATATAGTTTATTAACGGAAGATCGACAGTTAAAATACGAAATCACTTATAGAATATCTGAGTAAACTGGTTTATGGAGATTATATCCGAACATGCCTACTCCTTCGAAGATTTTTGAATAAAATAAGTTTTTTATTTATACAATAAGATAGGCTTATTATTTCTATTTCTATCTTTATTTAGAAAGGCAGCGGATCATGGATACTGTCATCTATTCATTACTTACCATCGCATACCTAATTCTATTCGCAGTAGTTGTCCTGTTAGCAAAATGGCACAGTTGGGCTGATATTGGAAATGTACTACTGATGGTTATTCTGGCTTTACTCTATGATAATGGGATCCTAGCACTGGGGAAATACATTGGAGAGGGAGACTTACTGAGGGCATTAAACCTAACCCGATACTATTTGCATGCCCTTATCACCCCCTTGCTCGTCCTATTTGCCTGGAATACTTTAGTAAAGGCAAATCTAAAATGGGCAAAAAAAGGCATCGTCCCATGGCTCGCTGTCTTATTGACACTTTGTTTGATTATCATTGAATTCGTTACAGTGGTCAGGGGAATTTCCCTAGAACCTACTATGAAGTATGGTGTCTTAAGCTATAAAAATGTAGGAGCAGGAAACTTTCCTCCCTTCATGATCATTGGTGTCTCTATTGTGTTAGTCGTCACATCAATTATGATCTGGATAAAGCAAAAATGGCCATGGTATTTTATCGGAACCTTGATTATGTGCCTCACACCAATGATCCACTTTTTAAAAACTGATGCCTTACATAATATAGCTGAATTCGTATTAATACTAGCCCTGCTTGCTACAAAGGCTTATCAAGATAAAAAAATATACAGTTGAAGGACTGGGAATGAAAAGTTCCCTCATAAAAAACAATAAAAATCCCAACCTTTGTTTAAAGTTGGGAAAAGTTAAAACTTCATTTACTTATGGTTCGGTTCACCCGCCATTAAACTAGCGGATTTTCAGATTCATATCTCTTGTCTACTTGTAATCATTTTTTGGTCCCTTATCCATTAAAACTTCTACCATATTTGAAGACCCCATCTTAAGTTTAGGCCTACACTCTGAGTTTTGCTTACTATAAAGCTCTAATGGACTAATAATAACTCCATTTGGCGTATTATGAAGTATTCCGGGCACACATGTATAAATTCGATCATTGTTATTTGCATTCTTGGAGGATATGGTAACGGAGGTTCCGCTATGATTATCTATACTCATGGATACCTTGTATCTGTAGAATGAGCCTGTTCCATTTGACTGAGCAGAATAAACCACAGGAACCACTGCGAGGATATCATCCGTTAACCTTAATTTAATTATTTCTGTCTTCGTTGACCAACCGCTTCTCCCAACATCCCCCATATGTTCCACTGCCCCGTTTCCATACCGGTAGAGGGGAGGTGTTCCCTCAGCCCCAAACATCGCTACATCTATCTGCTTACCATCCTTTGTATAGACTAAAGCATAAATATCATAATCTGTCCCAGTCTTCCAAGATACTGTAGCCGTAATCTCGGGTGTTTTCTCAATGATAACTGGCTTTTGGCCTTTTTCGAGACTTACCTTACCCTTTACCTTTTCAAGGCTTATCGTTGACAACGTGTTTTGACTATTATTATTTCCAGGAACAGTTAGGATCTTATCAGGTTCTTTTGGAGTTTGTTTTTGAATAGTTTTAGGTTCGGAAGGCTTGTTTTGCTCATCCGCTTCAACCTCAACACCGTAATTTTTACATAAACCTTCAAGACCAGAATCAAATCCGCGCCATACTGATCTTGCCTTTGTTTGGCCATTCCGTATATATAATTCTAATACTACTATTCCATTTTCATTTTTGAAGCTGGATGGGGTTAATTGGATTCTGTTATCATCGGTACATATCTCTGCCTTTAAATTCTTTACATTTGAAAAACCCTTGCTATTATCCTCAGTAAGCGTAATAGCTATTTTAGTAATACCTGCAGGGACTTTACTCATGTCAAAATTAATTTTATGTACTTTTGTATTACCTACATTCTCAGATGGTATAAGGGTAGCTACACCAGAAGAGCTCGTTGGTTGATTATAAAATATAATTCCGCTATCTCCTTGTACCTTATCTGAATCAGTTAAAAGAAAAGCTGTTAAGGATATATCTATCGAATTAGAAATTTCGTAGCTAACAGTAACATTCCCTTTTGGAGAACTTAAAACAGTGTTTGCTCCCATCTGAAGCAGTTGATTCATTTAAACCAATCCTTTCTTATCTATGCATTGATTACCTAACTCCAATTACGCCCTTAGCGTACAATCACAAAAAGCTGAGATTTACACGGCCTTTAATGGGACATGTTCTTGTCGCCCAGCATCAGTTGTCGTTATTCAAAATTCACCTGAATTCTCACGATTTCTGACCTCGTTCCGATCCGGATCGGCGGACCCCAGAAGCCAAAACCTTCTGTTACAATCGATTGCATGCTTCCTTTCTTAAGATGCCCCCATGCATTCTCATAAATTGAATCCGTAATTAAGTTACCTGGGAAAACTTGGCCATGGTGAGTGTGACCCGACAACATCAAGTCTATACCCGCTTTTTGAGCAATATCCAAGTCATATGGCTGATGGTCAAGCAGAATCACAGGTTTAGAAAGGTCAACCCCCTTCATGATCTGGTTCAATTCCAATCTATCGGGATCTCTGCGGTCTTTTCGCCCAATCAATGTAAGTTGGTCTTTTATTGTGACAG
The DNA here is from genome assembly GCF_036962035.1 of Bacillus sp. JJ1773. NCBI lineage: Bacteria > Bacillati > Bacillota > Bacilli > Caryophanales > Bacillaceae > Bacillus > Bacillus sp. JJ1773. The sequence continues at coordinate 71,617 of NZ_JBALNX010000034.1, read as the reverse complement.
CTTCATCATAAAGTACGTTGATACCACTTCGCTCTATTGTATCAATTAATTCCTTCATCGTACCGTTATGCCGGTCATGGTTACCCAAAGTGGCATATACACCATAGGGGGCATGAAGCTCGGACAAAACCTCATCGATCCCCTGATCCACGAAAGGCTGAATATCATCGTCAATTAGATCTCCTGGCAATAGGATTATATCCGGTTCCATCCCATTGATTTCTTTAACTAGACGTTTCGCATGATCTTTACCAGACAGTAACCCAAAATGCGTATCCGCGGCCATTGCAATAGTTAGTGAATCAAGTGATGATGTACCTTGTTCTATCTGGATTGAAAAAGAACGAACAAGTGGATTATATGCATTATAAGTACCATAAATAAGGAAGGAAATCGTTAGAACCAATATCACTCTTCCTGCCCACTTCTGCGTCCCAGTGCGTGACAAACGAGTTAAGCGCAGCACAATCACAGAAATATGGGCAGCTGGTACTAACAGGAGAAGCAGATAAAAGATGGCCATCCAGTATGCGCCTATCTTGCTGAGAAGTGTAATACCAGAAATACGACCCATAATGAAGGAAGCAGCTGAAATGGCTACTACCATGATGTAAAGTGTTTTAAACCTTCGTGATGATTTTTCCGGACGCAGCCAACGGTATCCACGCCAGCCGATATAATATACCAACCCGACATAGATTAATAGGGCGATGATACCTATAATCATAAACATTTTTCATTCTCCTAATCCACGAATGAGGTAATCCTGAAGTTACCCTAATAAGTAAATAATCTAGTTCTTTCATTTTGATTTATCAAGTAGTATTCAATTTCAGAGTTAATTAACTTTCGCCATTTCTCTCGGAAACGAATAACCTCTTCGGATATAGTTTTCAAGATTAATCCTCCATAAAAATTCCTAATTTAATAGTAACATGAATTAGAAAATGGGGGATATTGTAAATCATACAAAAGATTTTGGCTAGTAATTATGAAAAGGACGATTTCCAAATAAAATAGTAAAAAAACCTTTAATAAATTACAAGCCAAAAAGGACATCGTAGAAGGTAATGTTTTTTCTACTGATGAGGTTTCAGGGATGATTGAGCAGAGAGTCGAATAAAAAACAGGACTGTTTGTCAGCCCTGTCATTAACCAAATTACAATATATTGGGGGTTTTTCAGTTCCCTCGTTCAATAGTAGAATCATCTTCTTTAGATTGCTAAACTCTTTTATATAATGTCCTTACAAAGGGCATTTCGTTCCCTGCTTCTTTTACAATAATGCCTCAGCTTTTTTTGTAGCTTTTAGAAGTTTATCCGTCAATTGAAGCATTAACCTAATTCCTTTTTGACCATATCCAAATTGGTTTAAAGTTCCGATGATATATGCATCCATCACAGGGTGGTAAAACATAAACGAACCGGTAGAGCCGGCATTCCCCCAAGAGTTATACTTTGCTGGCATTAACACAGGAACCGTTTTTATGTTCATCACTCCATACCCATAATCAATTCCTAAAAAGAATTTACCCCAGTCACTTTTCATTTTTTCAAGAGTTTCTTTCTTTAGTATCTGACCATTCACTAATGCTTTCATGAACTTTAACAAGTCACCAGTAGTGGATACGACACCGCCGCCAGCATACAAAATGCTCAGGCTCTCATTATTGGTCATGTCTGTTTGACGAATATAAAACTTCGCTACTTCGTATGGACTCTTTTCTATTGGTTCAGTACGAGAGAAATGGGAGTGTTTCATACCCAGAGGTTCAAAAATGTTCTTTCTCAGCACTTCATGGAAAGGCAACCCTGTGATATTTTCAATAATAAATCCCAATAGATGATATCCCGTATCGGAATAATGGAATCCTCCTCCTGGATGAAAATGGTTTTCCATGTTCTCCTTCGCCCAATTGATCACTTCAAGCGGAGTCCATATTCGATTTGGTTCTTCAACAAGCAAGTCAGGCATTGACTTTCCTGTTACCGGCTTATCCTCTACGAAATCATTTAGGCCAGAGGTATTATTTAATAAATGTTTGATTTTGATTTCGTTTGAATAATCCTTCTCTTTGTAAATATGCAGATTCGTTAATATTTCAGCATCCAAATACTTTGAAATTTTGTCCTCGTATGAACACTGCCCCTGTTCGACTAACTGTCCAAACAATACGGACGTAAACAGTTTACTAATACTAGCAATATAAAATGGTTGTTCGGGGTGGATAGCTTCTTCTCCAGCAGCCATTTTGAAATCAACCCCATGCTTCTCTGAATGAACACGCAAATAAGCATTTTGAATTTTGGGGTCTTTTTCTACTCTTTTCTTGAAAAATTGTTCAATTTCCATTTGCACCTTCGCCTTCTCCATTTCCCCATCTCCCTCTTTTTATGCATCTACTCTTTTTCATTTTTACGTATTCGGGCAGCCATTATGACATTTTTCCCAGAAAATGCTCAGGAAGCATACCATTCATATCCATGACGGAAAGCCCTAATTGAAACACTTGCAATTTAAACAACCTATATTTACAAGACAGTTCAGTATAATTTGAAAACCCCAATGGAAGGAGTGTCGTAAGAGGATATAGGCAACTTAGGTAACCCCTGCCCTATGATGTGCTCTTTAGGAGACCGAAGACGTAAATGTTCGCAAGAAGACTAAAACCTAGACAAGCGAAAAAGTAAAAACAAACCTATCATTAAATGGATAAAAAAATTACCCTAAGCTATGACAAGCCAATAGGGTGATTGACCGCTCTTCAGCGGTCTAAAATAATATAGTTTTATACTAATACTAATCAGTATATAAACAATAAATAGCCTTAAGCGTATTACTTATATAATCTAGTTAGAATATATAAGTACTTAGATTACCGCGCCGACTGTCCCGAACTAATCCCTTCATCAGACTTTTCACATCCTTCCTTGACACTTTTCGTTCCTCTCGTCGCCCATGGAGGTGTCGAGAAAAGCAGTGAGCCCGCGAGCTCGGCGATTCACGCCGAGGCCCGCGGGCTCACTATATTCGGGATGCCTGACGACCCCTACCAGGCCGCAGACGTCATCCCATGGCCAGAGGCCTAACGTTGGGAGTTGTTGTTTCCGTTATTCCCGTTATTTCCTTTATTTCCATTGTTACCATTATTTCCGTTGTTTCCGTTGTTTCCGTTGTTTCCGTTGTTTCCGTTCCCCTTGCTGTTGTCCTTGCTGTGTTTGAAGTTCAACGGGACATCCTTTTCTAACGGAGTGTCTGCTGAGGAACCACCGACATGCACGCGGTACTTTCCGTCAACAGTTGCCCACTGACCGTCAGCCCAATTCGCCAAGTTGTCCGGTTCTTCCGGAATGAAATAGGAGAATGGGTGGTTTGAGTCAGCATGGTTAATACGCAGAGTCATCTGCTTGCTCTCACCAGACTCAAGGTAAACCTTCTCAAAGTTAACAAGGCGCTTAGTCGGCTGCCCTGCCTCGTTTGGTAGGGTCAGATAGACCTGTGCTGCTTCTTTACCGGCAACGTCACCTGTGTTCTTGATCTTGAAGGACACGTCAATACCGGACAACGAGCCTTTACCTTGGACCTTCTTCACTTTAAGGTCATCATATTCGAAAGTAGTGTACGACAAGCCGTAACCAAACGGGAAGACCGGCTTCACGTTGTTTGCCTCGTACCAGCGGTAGCCCATCTCAAGGCCCTCTGTGTACTTGGCAATTAGTTGGTCGGAACCGTTACCGTACGGGCCCGGGCCACCTGGCTTGCCAGTGTCTTGACGGGTTCCAGGGTACTGCTCCTCGGTCGCGAATGCGGCCTCACGCTCAGTGGCACCGAACGTCATCGGCAGCTTGCCGGAAGGATTGACCTTACCGTAGAGCAGGTTAGCGACGGCATTGCCATCCTCCATGCCCGGGAACCACGCAGAAAGGACAGCTGGGACCTCATCCAACCACGGCATGAGCACCGTACCGGAAGTCTTCAGTACCACAGCGGTGTTCTCAGCGTTGGCCTTAAGGACTGCATCGATCATCGGCTCCTGCTCAACCCAGTCCTCTCTGTCCGGGTTCGTGTCGAGGTCGATGGCAGGGAAGCCGAGTGTCTTACGATCCACAGTCTCATGTGGGTTATCGCCGATCATGAGTAGCACGACGTCGGACTCAGCGGCCAGCTTGGCAGCAGCCTCCGGGTCACGGCCATCGTTGTACGTCACTTCGGTGTCGTAGCCAAGTTCTTTGATGACATTCTCTAGGCCCTCCTGTGGAGTGACCGTGTACGGTGTCACGACGTTCTCGTTGTTGTCCCGAACAGAGCGCGGAGACATCTTGGCCTCACCAGCGAACCACTCAACGCCGATCAGAGCGATCGATTTCGGCTCGCCGTCCAGTGGAAGGAAACCGTTGTCGTTCTTCAACAGCACGGACCCTTCCTCAGCTATCTTCAATGCGCTAGCGCCATTAGCCATCGGATCGACGATCTCCGGCAGGAACTTGTCGTAAGGCTCATCCATGTGGCCAAACTGGATCATCTTGATGTAACGCGGACGAAGCAGATTGTCGATGTCGTCCTCGGTCACCTGACCTGAGTCGAGTGCCTCCTGGATCTTCTCTTCAGTGTAGTACTGCGGTGCCCAGTCGAGCTCAACATTCATGCCCGCCTTAATGCCAGCCACCGTGTCGTGAATTGCGCGACGGTCACTCATAACGTAACCATCGAAGCCCCAGTTGTTGCGTAGGGCATCTTGGAGTAATTCAGAGCTGTCACAGGCAAAGGTGCCGTTGACATCCGGGAACGAACACATCACCGAAGCCGGGTCAGCATCCTTAACGGTCATCTCAAATGGCAACATGTAAAGCTCGTTCATGGCCTTTGAGGGAACTTGGACGCCCATCGTCCATCGCTCAGTCTCCTGCTCGTTACCAGCCAAGTGCTTAAGCTGTGCCTGGACCCCCTGGTCCTGGATGGCCTTGACCTGCTCGGTCGCTAAGATACCTGTCAGATATGGGTCCTCACTGAAGTACTCATAATTACGGCCATTGTACGGGTGACGAATGAGATTCATTCCCGGTCCGAGCAACACGTGATGCGCGAAAGCCCGTGTCTCCTCGCCGAGGATTCGGCCAACCTCATAGTTCAGCTCGCGGTCAAATGTCGCTGCCATAGCCGGGGTAGATGGAAGGCCCGTTGCTACCGGGTCATTGCCACACGATCCGCCCTTAACGCCTGTACCACCGTTGGTCATGCGGATTGTGGGGATGCCCAGTTCCTCGATCCCACGGATTTGTCGGCCAGTGTCCTGCCACTCACATCCGGGCAGGGTACCCTGTGGCTCGAATTCGCCGTTCATATACTTGCTAGTACCGCCCCTTTTGATGACGACCGTCTCACCGGTGTCGTTCTCATTGAAGCGCGAGATGGCGATTTGCTGGATCTTCTGTTCCATCGTCATCTCATCGAGAAGCAGCTCGGTGCGCTCTTCAGCAGGGAGCTGGGTGTTCATCCAAGGTTTGGTCCCTTCCGTTCCACCGTTCTCCGCATTAACAGGAATTACTAACGAAGACATAAAGATCGTTGCTGTCAAAAAAATTGAATTAATTCGTTTTATCATCTTAATCTCCTTCACTCTCTATTTGTCTATTAGTATTTAAATAATTCGTTTTATCATCGTATTCTCTCCCTTACTAACCGATTAAGTATATCAGTATAGAGAAAAACTATTACGCTAGTATTAACGGTTAATTACAGATCACTAACAAAAACCACGAGATTAGTAATAATCGTAAAGTCCTGAAAACGTATTAAAACACTGAGAAAATCATTGATATACCAAATAAACAATCAAAATAAATAAATTTAAATGAGCATTATTCTAAATATACTGAAACAGGCTGGAAGAACTTTTTTTATAAAATAAACTTTTTTAATATAATATTTGGGAGTCCAATCGAAGATGGCATGTAATGAATGAAATAAGTATTGCCTCTTATTTGCATGATGGAATTCCCAAGTTCCTATAACCTCATTTACTTATGATAAGGTTCACCTCACCTGTTTAAGCGGCATTTTATTTTTAAAAATACTTTGGGTAAAGAAGCAGGATAATCTTGTATATATGTTAAATGTAAAATTAAGTGGTGAATTACTAGCCGGGAAGCATTTATGTAGAATTGGGGATGAAACAAACATGGGGTTCGTTTTAATGTTCCTGCTTATCTACTTTATTGTAAGGTTAATAGGAATTTATAAAAAAGATATATGGCATTTCTTTAATAAATTTGCCAAAAGGATTCTGACTTGGAGTCGAAGTAAGAGAATCAAGTCATTGTTAACAGAATTAGAGGCTTTGGGATTTTATAAACATGCCGATAATCAACTTGTCGAAGAACTGAAAAAAAGGTCAAATAAAACAGGCTATCTCTTTTGGAATGAAACACAAAGAATGTATAAGTCCGATGCCGAGGATTTAGCTGAAGGGTTCATTGGTCAATTTTTTAAAGAAATTGCACCTTTTCTAATAAAAGAAGGTATTACAATCGAGAGCTACGAACAATCTCATACTGGAGATACTTATGAGATTATTGTTAATCATAAAAGGTTCTTAATTTTGGATGACAAAATCGACAACCATTTAGTTTTATGGGAGTTGGCTACAAATAGAACCTTTTCCGTTGTGAATTTGCTCTTACATGAAGCCGGATCCAATGAAAGGCTATACTCCTTATACGGTGGCAACGATCTCTTTGCCATATTTCTAACCAAAAAAATGTATGAAACAATAAGGAAATCCAAACTTATTAAGAAAACGGAGAAACCTGTGTGGCGCGGGTAAGGTTCTGCTGCCTAATAGGCGGCAAAACCTTAACAGCCGATCATTTTTTTCCTTCTAGCTATAAAAAAACGCCTCTATTTATGATACGGTTCCCCGTAACACATCTAAATAAGATTAAACCTTTTTTAATAAAATGAATAAGGAACAGTACTGATAAAAGTGCTATTACCCTTTTAAACTATTACCAACATTCGGAACCCCCCATCTCTTTTGGGTGTGCGAAAATAAAGGGTAACTGGCAGTTGGCCAAGCCCATAATTATTTGGGTTTTAACTGGAACTACTTATGGGCAAAATAAGGATAATCTCCCTTGTATAACTTCTAAAACTTTTTCTGGCACTTCCCTAGCCTTGATATCCCCACCTAGAAAAAGAAGCCAATTTGTTATTTCAGTCAATTCTTCGGGATTATTAACATTGATAAAGGTCTTTAGAATGGCTGTGGTTTGGTAAGGATTCGTATAGGAAATGGAAATTTTTAAAGGATGGTATTTTTTGAACTGGGCAATCGCCTTTGGACCAAGATCAAGGACAAGGTTAACTACTTCTTCCTCCTTACTTAGTTTTTCTAAAATCTTTTTCTTATTTATTCTTTTTTTCGCAGGGTATGGTTTAACATTGGTGAGATTGTCAACAGGGAAAATCCTCCTCTCTTCATCCTTTAAGTCATAGCCTTCAATCAGCCAAACGCCTTTTTCATGATAAAGGTGCAAGAGATAAATTGAATAAGACTTTGTTATCTTCTCTTCCTTGATTGTAATCAACAAATAGCTATCCAAAAGGAGGATTTGGATGAGTTTTTCTAACATTGGATCGGGTAGGTCCGACAAATCAAGCAGGTCGGGATTATTGGGGTTTGTCCCTTCAAAAAGCAAGATTTGATTTAAAAGAACAAGGTCATCTTGCTGGTTTTCTGAGATGAGGCCAAGTAATTTTTCAGCTAAAGACTGACGACTCTTAAGATAAGGGAGTTGTTGATTTCTTGTGGCCATAAAGGCAATAAAAAGAGCTTTAATCTCATTATCGGTAAAGCGAACAGCGGGAAGGACAGAGTTGTTCATGACAATATAACCCCCATCCCTTCCAACTTCAGCAACAAGCGGCATCCCCATGGCTTCAATTTCTCTGATATCTCTAATAGCGGTCGAACGGGAGATATTAAATTCTCGCATGATTTCAGAAATTGTAAAGCGGGCGCGGTTGTTGATATACCGCATGATAGTATTAATCCGTTCAACTTTTTTCATCGGGATCCCCTAAACAGTATCATTTTTTGACATGATTTAAGGCTATTATAAACTCATCAAGTGAAAAGACAAATCATTTGATTAATATAAATTAAAAAGAAAGAAGGTTTTGCACATGGCAAATTACACTATAGAAGAAAAAGACAGCTTTACCGTTTTAGGCACTGGAACTGAGCTTAAGAGCGACTACAGGGACTATGCAGGTATAAACAAGGAAAAGGCAGACTTTTGGCAGGCCGTCAGCCAAGATGGAAGGCTAGATACTTTAAAAGCGATAGCCACAAACGACTACGTTTTTATCGTGAACGAAGCCGTGAATAACAAGATGATGCATTATGCTGGCGTCATGACAGAGGCAGCGGCACCAGAACTAGGAGAAACTAGAGTTATCCAATTTCCTAAGGGTGAATACTTAGTTGTTAAAGGGGAAGGTAATACTTTAGATGAATTGAGTAATAAAGTTACTGGTATTGCTTTTGGTCAAGCCTTACAAGAAGCAAACAATGTTGCCTATGTTGGTGGACCTAATGCAGCGGTTGTGATGGAGCAGCGAAACGGAGTCTTTTATGGTGAAATGTGGATTCCTGTAGTTAGGAAATAATGAGATAAAAGGAAGGTTGGAAATGCACTATATCGTTGATTTTAAAAATGTGTCTACAATTGGTTTAGAGTCTTCACCTGTAGCAGAAGCGCTCGCTGGTTTACGTGCAAATGAAGCCCGTTACTTTATGAACAAATACAAGCATGAATTTACGGTTGTACCAGCTAGCGAAAGCCAGGAGACCCTTGATTATGTGAACCGAATTTTGAAAGAAGAACGTGATATTGAGTTTGCAGCCAAACCTTTAGAAACATCGCGTTTTCAAGTGGAAAATATCAAAATGGCCTACGTCTTTTATGAGGATGGTCTTTCGGTCAACGTCATGTATACGGTTGATGGCTCTAAGAAGCGGGCTGTTGGTTTTAAGCTTTCTGAGGGGATGGAGGTACCACAGGAATTAGAAGGGAAGTTTAAGTTTGCTAGGCAGAAGTCTAAACTAGCTGGAACAATTCGAGGCTCGTTTTTTGTAATTAAAGGAGAATATTAAAGTAAGTAAAAGTGAAAGAGAAGTAATTCATCAATCTTTTATAATTGGTCACTCTTTTTCTTCATTTAGATATGAAAATCCTGATTGTACCAAATTTGCTGCAAAAGCAAAAATGACCATTCATGCAATAAATATCATATAACAAAGCAGCACCTTTCTATCATATTAGAAGGTGCTGTTACTTTTTTCGCAAAGCCTCATTTACTTATGATACGGTTCTGCTCACTTTACGAGATGGTAAAGCATTGTCTGAGGGAAACCAGAAGGTTATCTTCTTAACCTCCTTCCAGTTTTCATTCATTTGAACCTCTTTTTTTAGTGACCTTACAAGATGCTTCATTTTCATCCTTATGATACTTCTTCAATCCTATCTATTTCACGTTGTAACCGTCCCTAGCGAGATGCTCCAGAACAGCATAGCCCAGCCTTAAAGGTACTTGGCTTCTGACCCTCAGGAGCCTGCCACTAGAGGCTCCATGTAAATACTCTGCATTGGCAATTAATTCTACAAATGAAGAAAAAGAATTCGTCAAAAGAAGGGATTCTCCACCGTTGCTAATCCAGCCCTGAGTTTTCTCTGAAATTCATGAATCTTTTAATATTCAACAACATAGGAATAACTTGGTAATATTTTTTGAATTGGGACTTTTGTGAAAATGGCTGGTTTTCAAGGAAAGGTGATGTGACTATGAATATTTTAGAGGTTCGGAATTTAAAAAAATCCTTCGGTTCCATTCAAGCCGTTAAAGATATTAGCTTTTCTGTAAAAGAAGGAGAGATTTTTACCATCATCGGACCAAATGGGGCAGGAAAAACAACAACACTTGAGATGATTGAAGGCTTGGTTACGCCTGATCATGGAGAAATACAGTTTGGCGAATTGAACTGGAACAAGCACGCAATAACCATTAAAAGAAAAATCGGTGTACAGCCGCAATCTAGTGCCATGTTTGACTTATTGACCCCTGAAGAAAATTTGAATCTATTTGCTTCATTTTACGATAAGGCACGGTCAACTGAGGAAATTCTCAAATTGGTAAATCTGACCGAGCACCGAAAGAATCAAGTCAAGAAACTATCTGGCGGTCAGCGGCAACGACTTGCAATCGGGCTTGCCATGATTAGTGATCCCGAAGTCGTATTTCTTGATGAACCAACAACCGGACTCGATCCCCAGGCACGACGCAATGTTTGGGAGATCATTCTTGAGCTTAAGAAATTAGGGAAAACGACTATTCTCACAACTCATTACATGGAAGAAGCGGAAAAACTAAGCGACAGGGTGTGCATCGTTGACCAGGGGTTGGTCGTAATCTTGGATTCCCCCTCCGCATTAATAGAAAAATTAACAAATGAAAGAGAGGTTCGATTATCCTTCCTTGATGGAGAGAAAGCCGCCCATGATGCAGAGCTTTTTGCAAAAGCTCTTGATTCTGTGACACGGACAGTACGTGAAGACGCCGCACTTAAGCTATGGACCATTAAACCCGAGGATTTACTTTTTGACCTATTTAAATTTACAAAAGACAAGGAATATCAAGTCGAGCAAGTTTCGATTCACGAAATGAGTCTTGAAGATGTCTTTATCGCTTATACCGGTAAGGAGTGGAGGGATTAAGATGAATAATCTCAAGCAATTTAAACAAATGTTCCTTGCTCAATTAAAATTAACATTCCGTGAAAAACAAGCGTGGTTTTGGGGGATCTTTTTTCCAATTATTTTAATGGTCATCTTTATGACGATATTTGGCGGTGGTTCAAATGATGATTTCAGCACGAAAGTTGTTATTGTTAATGAATCTTCAAATGAAACGTCTACTATGATGGCTAAGCAATTACAACAAATTCCTATTATTAAAGCAAGTGGAAATGATTCTGTTAATGAAGATAAAGCAAAAGTTTTAGTAAAAGAGAAGGAAGTTGATGCTGCCATCATTTTGCCAGAATCAGCACAGGCAACATCGATTAAACTGATCGTAAACAAAGAAAATGAACAAAGTGTATCAACCCAAGTCGTTTCGGGTATTCTGGATAAATTTATTCAGCAGGCAAACTTGCAAGCAGTTGGTGCAACCCCAACCTATGAGCAGCAATTTGAAACCATTTCCTCAGGCAGCCAGGAATTAAAGTATACTGATTTTCTCTTAACTGGAATGATTGCTTTATCAATTGCCCAAGGCGGCTTATTCGGAATGGTTGACTTAGTGGATATGCGCAGAAAAGGGTTAATAAAAAGGCTGCGGATGACCCCGGCAAAAATGGGGATCTTTGGTCTTAGTGATATGGTGATGCGCCTGTTATTTAGCATCATTCAAATCATTCTCTTATCCTTAATTGGCGTATTCCTATTCGGGGCTAATTTGTTTATTAATTTCCCTAGTTTACTGCTGGTCATCTTAATCGGAGCCCTCTCCTTCAATGCAATTGGCTATTTTATTTCTTCTTTTAGCAATACAAATGAGGCCTACATGGGAGCAGCAAACATTGTCAGCTTTCTGATGATGTTTGTAAGCGGTATTTTCTTTCCGGTTGAAACAATGCCCGAATGGCTGCATCCTGTTTCAAACATTCTTCCGCTCACCTATTTTGCAGACGGTCTAAGAGACAGTATGGTCTATAATACTTCTATTCTTTCAGCCTCTCTTTGGTTTGGTTTTGGAAACATGCTTCTTTGGGGTGGAATTGCCTTTATCATTGGTTCCTTGTTATATAAAAGAAAATCAATTGTGTCAACCAGGTAAAACGATGAAACAAAGGACGGTACTATTACCTCAAATTTATTAATTCTTCTTGGATTATCAAAATTTCGCAAAAAAATCCTGTCCCTAATTTCCAAAGGCCCGACTAGTTCCTATCCGCTAGTCGCGCCTTCGGTTTATATGAAAAATGAGTGAACTTTTTAGAAGAACCCAGCCCTCTTTTTCATGAAGGCTGGGTTCTTTATAGAAGTTATAATAAAATGACTAGTACTCAACTTTCGCACCGTTGCGTTTTTATAGGAAACCGCTGGATCACCTCGATCCCATCGGCCACCCTCAGCTTGGCTCCGTCGATGCCATCAACGACATTTTCGACCAATCTGAGGTCCTTCCCGGCATCGATCCTAATGCCATTGGCGGCCTGTCGAATGACGTTGCACTCGATCCTGATGCCTGAAGGGATTCCTTTGCCCCGTCCGTCAGCACCGCGGTCCTCACTGAGCCGGATCGCCCAGAACCCGTCAGTCCCTCCAGTGATGTGATTACCGTGCAACTCTGTGCCTGGCGCATTGCGGACCTCGATGCCAGCCTTCGAATCCTTCCCGGCGGTGATCCTGTTATCCTCGATGAGGGTCTCAGGAGTTCCTAGGATGACGAGGATTCCCTGACGGTTTCCAATCAAATCGTTGGAGTGCACCCAGTTTCCAGGTCCTGAGGCATCGTGCTTGTTCTTGGACCCGCCGGAATTTCCCAGCGCGATGCCCGCCCCCTGCCCGCCGATAACCGTGTTGTCCCGGATCTCGTTCAGATACTCACCCTCGCCGTGCAGGTCGATTGCGTCGAGGTGGCTGCCGGTGATAGTGTTCTCCGCCACGAGATTGTTGTGTGTGGGGAACTGAAGCAGAATGGCGTGCCTCAGATGCCTGCCATTAAAGGTATTACCGATAACGACATTGTGCCGGGAATCATTGGTGGCATCCGGGTCGTGCTGGTCCGCTGAGCCCTCGATAGCGATGCCGTAGCCCTGTCCGCCTGGACCGACAGCAGTTGCCTCACTTACGTAGTTTCCAGAGAGGGTCACTTCACGGCTTGCCTTGACGGAGATCCCGTGGCGCTCGAACCTGCGAATGCCCACGTTTTCCACAAGTACCTGTGAACTAGCCTTCCGTTTGAGGGCTCCGAGGTAAATCCCGTACATCGGGCCGCCACCCGCATTGCCGTTGTCTGGGTCATCTCCGAGGGGACCCTCATGACGGGAGGTAATGGTGAAGTCAGCGATGATGACATCGTGAATGCCCGAGCCACGGATCACCCGGCTGTTATCCTCGCCATCGAGGGAGGTCAGCAGCACAGTCCGTTCCTGGCCCTCACCGCGCAGGTCTACACCACTGCGCAACACGATGTTCGCCGACTTGTCGGCCGGGTCAGTGGAGCGCAGGTCATATGTGCCGGCTGGCAGTACGACCTCGTCACCTGGTTCAGCCGCGTCCAAGGCCGCTCGGATGGCTGCTGCATCGTCTTGTGAGTCCGGATCCGGATCTGCCCCGAAGTCTGTGACGTACAGGGTCCTGCCTGTGGCCGGACCTGGTGTCGGCACCTCGATCGGCGCACCGGACCGGTCTACCAAGCCCGGGACCTGCCAGTCACCGTGCCCGGACGGGGCGGGTTCCACGGCGTCATCGCTCCCAATCGGCCCTTCGGATTCCTCAACGGTACATGCGGTCAAGAGGGCCATCAGGCCAAGGGCCACCCACCACAAATACGCCGGACCTCGCCTGCTTTTTCGAACGGATTCCTTCATAATACTTCTCACGTCCTTCCTTAACTCTTTTCGTCCATTCGTCGCCTATGAAGGTGTCGAGAAAAGCAATGAGCCCGCGGGCCTCGGCTTGATTCACCGAGTCCGCGGGCTCACCACCTTCGAGATGCCTAACAATCCCTGCCGGGTCGCCGATGTCATCCCATGGCCAAGGGCCTATCGATGTGATTTATCTTTGCCTTTGCCCTTGCTCTTGTCCCTGCTGAGTTTGAAGTTCAACGGGACGTCCTTTTTTAACGGGGTGTCTGCTGAGGAACCGCCGACATGTACACCGTACTTTCCGTCAGCGGTAGCCCACTTGCCGTCAGCCCAATTCACAAGGTTGTCCGGTTCTTTTGGAATGAAGTAGGAGAACGGGTGATTGGAGTCAGCCTGATTAATCCGCAAAGTCACTCGCTTGCTCTCACCGGGCTCAAGATAAACCTTTTCGAAGTTGACGAGTCGCTTGGCTGGCTGTCCCGCCTCCTCTGGCAGGGTCAAATAGACCTGGGCGGTTTCTTTGCCGGCAACGCTACCCGTGTTCGTGACGGTGAAGGACACGTCAATACCGGACAACGAGCCTCCTGGGCCACCTCCTTCACCGCGAACCCTCTTCACCTTGAGGTTGGCATACTTAAAGGTCGTGTACGACAGGCCGTACCCAAATGGGAAGACAGGCTTCACGTTGTTGGCCTCGTACCAGCGGTAGCCCATCTTAAGGCCCTCTGTATACTGGGCAATTAGCTGGTCGGAACCGTCACCGTACGGGCCAGGGCCTCCTGGCTTGCCAGTGTCTTGACGGGTTCCAGGGAACTGCTTCTCGGTCGCGAAGGCGGCCTCACGATCAGTGGCACCGAACGTCATAGGCAACTTGCCGGACGGATTGACCTTACCATAGAGCAGATTGGCGACGGCATTGCCATCCTCCATTCCCGGATACCAAGCCTCAAGCACTGCAGGGACCTTATCCAGCCACGGCATGAGCACCGTACCGGAAGTTTTCAGGACCACAACCGTGTTCTTTGCGTTGGCTTTCAGAACAGCGTCGATCATCGGCTCCTGCTCCACCCAGTCCACTCGATCCGGGTTCTTGTCAAGGTCGATAGCCGGGAAGCCGAGTGTCTCGCGGTCCTTGGTCTCATGCGGGTTGTCGCCGATCATGAGAAGCACGACATCGGACTCAGCGGCAAGCTTAGCAGCAGCCTTCGGGTCACGGCCATCATTGTACGTCACTTTGGTGCCATAGCCCAGCTCCTTGATCACATTCTCTAGGCCCTGTTTTGGTGTGACCGTATAAGAGGTCACGACGTTCTCATTGTCGTCCCGAACGGAGCGCGGGGACATCTTGGCAATACCAGCGAACCACTCGACGCCGATCAGCGCGATTGACTTCGGCTTGCCGTCCAGTGGCAGGAAGCCGTCATTGTTCTTCAATAGCACAGAACCTTCCTCGGCCATCTTCCGCGCGCTAGCGCCGTTGGCCTTCAGGTCGACAATCTCCGGTAGGAACTTGTTGAAAGGCTCATCCATGTGGCCGTACTCAATCATTTTGATATACCGTGGACGAAGTAGATTGTCAATGTCGTTCTCTGTCACCTGACCCGAGTCAAGGGCCTTCTTGATCTTCTCTTGAGTGTAGTATTGTGGTGCCCAATCGAGCTCGACATTCGTACCCGCCTTGATGGCAGCGACCGTGTTGTGAATCGCGCGACGGTCACTCATGACCCAACCGTCGAAGCCCCAGTTGCGCCGCAGAGCATCTTGGAGCAATTCAGAACTGTCACAGGCATAAATGCCGTTGACATCCGGGAACGAACACATCATGGAGGCCGGGTCAGCATTCTTGACGGTCATCTCGAATGGCAGCATGTACAGCTCATTCATGGCCTTTGAGGGAACCTGGACACCCATCGTCCACCGCTCGGTTTCCTGCTCGTTGCCAGCTAGATGCTTGAGTTGGGCCTGGACCCCCTGTTTTTGGATGCCCTTGACCTGCTCGGTCGCCAGGGTACCAGTCAGGTATGGGTCCTCACTGAAGTACTCATAGTTCCGGCCATTATACGGGTGGCGCACGAGGTTCATGCCCGGTCCCAGCATCACATGATGCGCGAAGGCACGTGTCTCCGCGCCGAGGATTCGACCGGCCTCATAGTTCAGCCCTCGGTTGAAGGTCGCGGCCATAGCCAGGGTGGACGGCAGGCCCGTCGCCACTGGGTCATTGCCACACGATCCGCCCTTCACACCCGTACCACCGTTGGTCATGCGGACTGTGGGGATACCCAGTTCCTCGATTCCACGGATCTGCCGGCCGGTGTCCTGCCACTCACACCCGGGCAGGGTACCCTGAGGCGGGAATACGCCGCTCATATACTTGTTACTACCGCCCCTTTTGATGACGACCGTCTCACCTTTGTCGTTCTCATTGAAGCGCGAGATGGCGATTTGCTGGATCTTCTGTTCCATCGTCATCGCGTCAAGAAGCAGCTTGGTGCGCTCCTCAGCAGAGAGCTTGGTGTTCATCCAGGGCTTGGTCCCTTCCGCTCTACCGTTCATCGTATTAATAGGCATTACTAACGTAGACATGAAGATTATTGCTGTCAATAAAATTGGAAACATTCTTTTCATCTTAATATCTCCCTTACATCTAGTTGTCTATTCGAATTGAAATAATTCATTTCATCTTAATATCTCCTTCACATCTAGTTGTTTATTCGTATTAAAATAATTCGTTTTTTAAACTCTCCTTTACTATCTAGTAAGTCCATTATTAGAGAGATATACTATTACGCTAGTATGACTGGTTAATTGCAGAACACCAACAAAAACCAAGAGAATAGCAATGCTCCTAAAGTCCTAAAAAGGTTTTCAAACACTGTAGCAGCAATGATTTCCAGATAAACAATCAAAATAAATTAAATTTAATAAGCATTATGCTTCATTATTCTTACCACAAGTAAATGAAGTTTTTTTAATAAATTCAGGGGAAAATAGGAAAAAACAAGTTGGTAGAGGGGCGTCGTATGACGAAAGCAACAGATTTACTTGTTCAGTGCTTAGAAAATGAGGGCGTTGAGTATATTTTTGGCATCATGGGTAAAGAAACCCTTGACCTGATGGATTCATTTCATCAATGTTCATCATGAACAAGGGGCAGCTTTTATGGCAGATGTTTACGGTCGACTAACAAATATCCATTTCTATAACACTAAAAAAGCCTCTATAAAAAGGTTATCCCTCTTTATAGAGGTGTTGAAACTACTCTATTACATTGCCGTTAATCCACCGTCAATGACAAATTCAGAACCTGTAGAATAGCTAGATTCATCCGATGCTAGGAAAAGTACCATATTAGATACTTCTTCTGGTTTTGCTATACGTTGAACTGGAATGTGTTTTGCAAACTCTTTTATTTGTTCTACTGCATCACCTTGTGTAACCATTGGAGTTTCGATTACACCAGGGTGAACAGAGTTAACACGAATTCCTAATCCACCAAGTTGAAGAGCTGCCGCTTTTGTAATTCCACGTACAGCGAATTTTGTATCTGTGTACCCTATCGCACCACCAACAAGTCCATTTATGGATGAAATGTTGATAATTGAACCACTTCCTGCTTTTTGCATTGAAGGGATTACCGCTTTCATTCCTAAGAAGACGGATACTTGGTTAATATCAACTATTTTGCGATATTGTTCTTCTGTCATTTCCATTAGTGGAACACTCATGCTGATCCCAGCGTTGTTTACTAATATGTTGATTGGACCAAATGCTTTTTCAGTCTCAGTAATAACTGTGGCCCAGTCATCTGCACTGGTTGCATCTTGCTTCACAAATTTTACGTTTTCTCCTAATTCATTCGCTAAAGCATTTCCACCTTCTTCATTTAAATCTGTGAAGACTACTTTTGCTCCTTCTTTCGCAAAAAGTCGTACATGAGACGCTCCCATTCCCCGTGCGCCACCAGTAATAACTGCTACCTTATTCTCTAATCGACCCATTAAATTTCCTCCATTCTATTCGGGAATGCTTCCGCCGTAATCATTCCCATAAATGTTTTTTATTACGAAACCACTTCATCATAACTTTATCATGATAAATTAATGATAGTCTAACTATCATTAATCAAATTGTAAACGAATTCTGATATAATTGCAAAACAAATAGATTCCATGTATATCTAAAATAGATTCAAACGAAGGAGATTGTTATGGAGGCTTCCAACAAAACTGGATTAAGAGAAAAAAACAGAAACAAACGTTACCAAGGTATTATAAAAACAGCTGAACGATTATTTGCAGATTCTGGATTAGAAAACGTCAAAATGCAAGTTATCGCTGATGAAGAAGGAATTGGCATCGCTACTTTATTTCGATACTTTCCAAAAAAAGATAAATTAATTGTCGCGGTTGCAACATCGATAATGGAAGAAGAGCTTTATCAATTTCAACGAATTGCCAATGAGCCAAACAATGCGTATGAAAAGTTTAGTAAGATATTTGATTACCTAACGGAGAGTGTTACCCACCCATCCAAAAACTCTACGAAGTTTATTGATGCATTCGAAAATTATGTAGCTATTTCAAAGGAGCCATTGGAAGATATCGTTATATATGACGAAGTTAGAGAAGAAATCTATGTCTTGATGTTGGGAATTATGCAAGAAGGAGAACTCGATGGATCGATTCGTAAGGAAATAAATATAAAGGAAACCATGATTTCCCTCATAAACAGCTTTGGTTTATTCGCTCGAAAGTTGGCCCTTATGAAATCAGTTAACTATTACGATGTAGAGGTAAAACCGAAGCGACAATTACAGATTATGAAAGAACTCTACTTATCACATATTAAAGCTTAGAAATCATGAATAATGTCCTATTAAATAAAACAACGACAATTGACCGTTGTGTTAAACGTATTCATGAAGTGAACGATGGCAATTCTGCAAACTTAACAGACTTCACAAACTGGACAGTTTATAAATGCCTTTGTCCAAGAATTTGACATTAGTGATATTAACGATAAAAAATTATATAATAGCCAGCTAAACGATTACATTACAGTTCATGATGATACCGTTCAAAAATTAATCGAATCTTTATCAATTATGAAAACCTGCTTTCATTCTTTAAATCGACAAGAATTTGGGTTAGTTTATCCTGATATTACGATCATTCCTCCTGAATCATTAGCTTTAGATATTGTATTATCAAATAAAGCACTCTGTCTTTTCGATGAAATCTCAGCATTATGTGAAAAAATTCAACTAGCCTCAAAATAAAATAAATATATGATTCATTTTAGTATATAAATTCAAGACCACCTAAAACATTGTAAAATTTACGTTTTGGTGGTCCTTTTAAAAAACCGCACCTACTTACGGTACGGTTCACCGCAACGCATCAAAATGAGGTTCTCTTGGATTTCAAAAAGAATGCTAAAATTAAAGCGCCTAAAACCCGTTCATCTCACTTCCTTTTAAATAAGAATTCTTGTCCTTAATTAAGTAAAGTAAAATAAGGGGAGATTTTCCGATTATGCAAAGAAAATCCCCCATTTTCACGTTTTTCGAGTCAATAGGCGGAATCTATCCGTCTATTTAAGCGATTTTTGACTATTTACCTGATCGGGTACTTAACATGATCCCCCAACCGATAAGAGCGGATACTCTTGACCCCAGATGCAGGAATCAACATCTCAAAATTCGGGGAGGGACAGGCACGGACAGTTTTACCCAGCATCCACTTGTTCCTGGATTTCTTTTAAAATTCTTTCAAGTGATGTCACGACGCCTTTTTCGTCTTTGTAGCTGATATGTTTCGGCCGGAAATGAATGGGAGAGTCAATGCCCGCCGCTGCTGAAATTCGAAACAATCCCTGTCTTAGGGTAACTAGGTAATTTACTACCCGAAATTTCTTTTCATCAATGACAAGTGCCTTTTGGAGATTAGGGTCTGTTGTCGCAACGCCGACTGGACAGGCGTTTGAATTGCATTTCAAGGTTTGGATACATCCAACCGTGATCATAAATCCACGCGCGATGTTGACTAGGTCAGCCCCCATAGCCAGAGCGATGGCTATTCGGTCAGGGGTGAATAGCTTGCCAGAGGCAATGATTTTGACCCGGTCACGGACCCCATATTTTTTTAGAGTGGCGACTAAAATGGGCAGGGCTGATTTAATAGGCAAGCCCACAGTGTCTATTAATTCCTGATAGGATGCCCCCGTACCTCCTTCACCGCCGTCAACCGTTATAAAATCAGGTCCTTTTCCGGTATCGCGCATATACTTGGCTAATTCTTCGACGCTGTCATTCCCACCAACCACAATCTTCATTCCTACAGGCTTGCCGGTATGTTCACGTATTTTTTCAATAAATTCGCACAGTGAACCCACATCGCTAAATTGGTGAAAGCGGTTTGGACTATCAACGGATTTCCATGCCTCTACCTTGCGAATCTCCGCGATTTCCGGAGTTACTTTTTCACCGTCAATATGGCCGCCACGTGTTTTGGCTCCTTGAGCAAGTTTAAGTTCAAAGGCTTTTACTTGGGGGATTTCACTTTTCCTCTTCAACTCGTCCCAATCAACCTCGCCATTTTTATCTCGAATCCCAAATAGGCCTGGGCCAATCTGCATGATGATATCGACCCCTCCTTCTAAATGATAAGGGGATAATCCACCTTCACCGGTATTCATCCACGCGCCTTTTGCCAATGCCAATCCTTTTGATAAGGCAGTAATGGCACTTTTTCCAAGTGCTCCATAACTCATTGCCGACATGCCGATAAGGCCTTTCAGAACAAATGGAAATTTGGTGTCCGGGCCAATGACGACGGCATCATCATCATGCAATAACTGGGCGAGCGAGTCCTCGTCCTCCCATTTTTCCTCACGTTGGGAAAAAAGCGGGTCCTTCAATAGGATGTATCGTTTCGTAAACACTTTTGTTTCACGGTCCATTTTTATTTCTTCGGCAAGTCTAGGGAACATCGCGTTGCGGATATAGAGACCTTCCTCATCAAAATCCCGTTTTGATCCAAATGCAACGACATCCCTTTTGTATTTAGCACTTTTCACAATATGCTCATATTCGTCGCGTGAAAATGGCTTCCCTTCCGTATCACTGTTGAACCAATATTGGCGAAATTCCGGACCTATTTTTTCTAAAAAATAACGCATCCTGCCAAGCGCGGGATAGTTGCGTAAAATCGAGTGGGCCTTTTGATTACGGTCAAATATGTATAAGTAAACAAGAAAAATAATAATCCCGAGAAGAATAAGCGCTCCTAATCCTATTACTATAACAATCAAAATATTTGCGATATACATCTGAATCCAGCCCCTTAAAAAGACATATGGGCTTAATTTATACAGGTTTTAAAAGTTTATACATTCCTACATATTTCTTCCATTGCGAGGGAAAATAAGCAAACGAAAAAATTAGGAAATGGGGGCGATGAATTGAAAGCTTCGGATTTATTTGTGAAATGTTTAGAGAATGAAGGGGTTAAATACATATTTGGGATCCCCGGCGAGGAGAACACTGATTTCGTTGATTCTCTGATTGAGTCAGATATTGAACTAATCCTGGTTCATCATGAACAGGCGGCCGCATTTATGGCTGATGTATATGGCCGCTTAACCGGTAAACCCGGTGTTTGCTTAGCCACACTTGGGCCGGGTGCAACCAATTTACTAACCGGAATCGGGGATGCCTTTCTTGACCATGCACCGCTTGTCGCCATCACAGGTCAAGCGAGTTTGGAGAGAATCCATAAAGAATCCCATCAATATGTAGATATTGTCGGTGTTTTTGATAAAATCACCAAATGGAATCAACAAATCCGGGTAGCCCACACGATTCCGGAAATCGTCCGTAAAGCATTTAAACAAGCCGTACTGGAGAAACCTGGCGCTGTTCATATTGAGCTTCCTGAGGATATCGCCATGCAAGAAACGGAAGGAAAGCCACTTCCAGTATCGCAAAAGCCATCTTCCAGTCCTTCAAGAAGTTCTTTGAACAAAGCAGCCGAGGCAATAAACCGTTCGAAAAAGCCAATTATTTTAGCAGGAAACGGCGTGATTCGCGATGAGGCTGCCGTAGAGTTAAGACAGTTTGCCGAAGCAAAAAATATTCCGGTCGTAAACACCTTTATGGCGAAAGGCGTTCTGCCAGCCAATCATCCTTTAACACTATATACAGTAGGAATGCAAGCCAAAGACTATGTTCTTTGCGGATTTGATCAAGCGGATTTAATTATTACGGTTGGCTATGATTTTGTAGAATACTTACCAAAATATTGGAATGACGAGGCCGGGAACAGAATTGTTCATATTGACAGCCTTCCAGCGGAGGTCGATGCCTACTATCCACTTGAAGCTGAATTAGTTGGGAATGTGAAGGAAGCACTAGAGGCGTTAAGCCCTTTGGTTGAAAAGAAAGAACTGTGGCCGGCAGTTGTGAAGTTAAAGGAGCAGCTGGTGGAAAAATTGCATGCTTCCGATGAGCTGTCAGGAAGCCCCGTGAAACCACAGCGAATCATTGCCGATATAAAAAAAGCAGAAAAAGGCGAAGCCATTATTATTTCAGATGTTGGGGCCCATAAATTGTGGATTGCCCGCTTGTATCAGCCTGAAAAGCCAAATCATACGATTATCTCAAATGGCTGGGCAACGATGGGTATTGCCGTACCTGGAGCTATTGCCGCGAAACTTGCCCATCCGGAAAAACCAGTAATTGCGGTAACGGGTGATGGTGGTTTCCTCATGAATGGGGTCGAGCTTGCAACAGCCAAACGGCTAGGACTAGCGTTTGTGGTCATTATTTTTCATGATTCGAAATTTGGCTTAATCGAATGGAAACAGCTGAATAAATTTAATCGGTCAGCGAATATTGAATTTACAGATCCAAACTTTTTAGATTTTGCCAAAAGCTTTGGGGTAAAAGGGATGAAAGTGACTCATTCTGATGAATTGCTTCCCATGCTTGAAAAAGCACTATCGAGTAACGAAATTGTGCTGATTGATGTGGATGTTGATTATTCGGAGAATGTCAAGTTATCAAAAACACTTGGTGATTATATTTGTAAATTATAGGAGGTTTATCAGGTGAAAAAGAAATGGCAATTGTGGATTGGCGGAAAATGGCGAGAAGCAAAAACGTATGAACCTTTATATAGTCCCCATACAAATGAGTTTCTTTCAGATATTGGCCAGGCAGAGCCAGCCGATGCCATAGAGGCGATTGTCGAGGCAAATGCGGCTTTTCAAAAATTTAGGAACTATCCGGCGCATGCCCGTGCCAAAATTTTAGCAAAAGTCGCCGACATCCTGGAGGAACGAAGCTTGGAATGTGCGGAAATCATGGCGCTAGAGGGTGCAAAATCCATCCGTAATGCTCGCGAGGAAATAAATCGCACAGTGCAAACCTATCGTTTCGCAGCAGAAGCCGCCAAGAGTAATTACGGGGAACAAATTCCGATGGATGCAGCTGAAGGCGGGGAAAACCGCTTTGGATTTACGATTCGCACGCCAATTGGTGTGGTGACGGCTATTACCCCGTTCAATTTTCCGTTTAATCTTGTTGCCCACAAGGTCGGGCCGGCCATTGCTGCAGGGAATGCGATCGTGTTGAAACCAGCCGAACAAACGCCGATTTCTTCTTTATTTTTAGCAGAGGCTTTTAAAGAAGCGGGGCTGCCGGACGGAGTGCTAAACATTATTCCGGGCAAGGGAGATGTTTTAAGTGAGGCATTAACCACACATCCCTATGTAAAAAAGGTGACATTTACGGGGAGTGTGGAAGTCGGTCATATCATTCAGCAGCAGGCCGGGTTTCGCAAACTCACACTTGAACTTGGGTCTAATTCACCATTTATCATCGACGAAGGTGTCGATATTGACCAATTGATCGAGCGATCGGTCATGGGGGCTTTTTCCTATAATGGCCAAGTGTGTATTTCAATTCAGAGGATTTATGTCCATCAATCCTTATACGGCGAATTCTTGGAGCGATTCGTCAGCAGAACGAAGCAACTGGTGATTGGTTCACCACTGGATGAAAAGACGAATATCACCGCGGTTATTTCGAAAAAGTCTTTAGATCGTCTACAGAGCTGGATCAATGAAGCCGTTCAGGAAGGCGCGAAAATCGAATGCGGTGGAACGGTGGAAGGCAATGTTTTGGCACCAACGGTTCTAACCAATGTGAACCGTGATTCAAAAGTGTCTCGTTTTGAAGTTTTCGGACCAGTCGTTTGTATTGCACCGTTTGATACCCTGGACAATGCAATAGCCGAAGCAAACGATTCCCGCTACGGTTTGAATTCCGGAATCATCACGCCAAGCATTGAACGTGCCTTCTATGCGGCCACCCGCTTGGAAACAGGCGGTGTCATTGTGAACGACATTCCCACCTACAGAATCGACAATATGCCCTATGGCGGCTGGAAAGACAGTGGCGTAGGCAGAGAAGGCGTTAAATATGCCATGCGCGAAATGATGGAAGAAAAATTCATCAGCTTAAAATTCAGCGACAACAATTAAACCGGGGAAGGTTCGAAACAAGCTATAACCTTTCTACCTGGGCTTTTCTAAAAACATATTAAAAAATTCAGGCTAACACTCCGCATGACTTTTTCTATATATATACCAACATGTAGCTTAATCAAGCTTTCAAGCACTCTTCAACCATGGTGCATTTCAGCATTAAGGGTTCCGTTTTGAGGTGCTTTTCTTAAAATACGTGCCGAAATGGCAGTCGTATTGGCATCGTTTTTGGTATATAAAAAAGTAAGACTCGCCAAGCATGGCGAGTTTCTTTATTAGGAATACAAAAACCTTATTTATATAAAACTGCACTTACTTATGATACGGTTCCCCCCGATTTATCCGAAAAGCCCGATAAACCTGTTCCACTAAAACCAACCTCATCAACTGATGCGGAAACGTCATCTTTGAAAAACTCAATTTCTCATTAGCCCGCTTCAACACATCCTCACTCAACCCCAGCGATCCGCCAATTACAAACGCCACCTTACTCTTCCCATATGTAGCAAGCTTGTCCAACGTGTCAGCAAGCTCCTCCGATGATTTCATCTTCCCTTCAATCGCAAGAGCAATCACATGGGCATCCGGATTAATTTTGGCTAGAATCCGCTCGCCTTCCTTTTGCTTCACCTGCAGCATTTCAGTCTCACTCAACTCTTCTGGTGCCTTTTCATCTGGAACTTCAATAATATCCATTTTGGCATAAGCAGATAATCGCTTTAGATATTCATCGATTCCCTGTTTTAAATACTTCTCTTTTAATTTTCCAACGGTAACTATCGAGATATTCACAAGTCATCCTCACTTTACAAACAAGATATCAACAGGAGTTATCCACATATCCACATTTTCTATCCACATATTGTGTGAGATCATTCGTTCGCCACAAGATATATTGCCTGATTTCGACAATATTCACAGGGTGTTGATAACTTTTTCTCGTCTGAAATTTTCGTTAACATTGGAAAGGTCTCATACTCATCAACGATTGTATCTATTGCTATATCAACATGTTCGTCACAGCTGTATATGATTTGCTCGTTTTCTTTCATGCTCATTCCACCTAGTTTCTAAAATTGTATTGTGGATAATTTAAAATCCACATCGTTTTTCAGTTATCCACATTTCATCTTAACAAAACAAAAACAAATGTGAAAGCACCCACATTTTTTATATAGCCAGACCTGCAAAAAGTTATTCACAGTTTAAGCCTTCTTTCAAATTCAAAAAAACAGGAGAGCAATTATCGCTCCCCTGTCTCAAATCCTATTCACTTATTTAAAACGTTTCCCCACTCAGTTTCACCGTTACTTCCTGAAGCTTTCCATCGCGGTAGAATTTCACTTTCATTTGGTCGCCGACTTTCTTTTTATTGTAAAGGTGCTTTCGAAGGTCTACGACATCTTTGATTTGTTCTCCATCCATTTCAACGATTACATCGAGCTCCTGCAATCCCGCTTGTGCAGCTGGTGAGTTTGGCACAACTTGCCTTAAAGCAACACCATAGTTCACGTCTCTTGGCAGCTTCAATGCCTCCTGCTGATAGTAAGATGGGATTTCGTTAACGGATTTTAAATCTACACCCATATATGGTCTTTTGACATCGCCGAATTTTTCAAGATCATTAATAATCGGAAGTGCGGAGTTGATTGGGATCGCTAAGCCAATTCCTTCAACTGCACTCTGGGCTATTTTCATGGAGTTAATTCCAATGACCTGCCCTTTAATATTGACTAAGGCTCCGCCACTGTTACCAGGGTTAATCGCTGCATCTGTTTGAAGTACTTCGGCATTCCAGTCAATGACGCCATCACGGTTAATATCTACTGGAATGGTCCGCTCTAATCCGGAGATAATCCCTTGTGTCACTGACCCAGAAAAGGTTGGACCAAGCGGATTTCCAATGGCGATCACCGGTTCTCCCGCTTTTAAGGAATCGGAATTTCCGAACTCGGCAATGGCTTTTACGTCCTTCGCATCAATTTCCAGGACAGCAAGATCCGTCCAAATATCACTGCCTCGAAGCTCGGCTGGAACCTTCGTCCCATCCGCTAGTGTAACCTCTAGCTTACTAGCATTCTCCACTACATGATGATTCGTGACAACAAAAGCTTTATTTCCGGACTTTTTATAAATGACGCCTGACCCTGTTCCAGCAGGCTCTTCCACGTTTCCACCGTTGCTGCCTTCACCCCAGAAGCTTGTTGATTGAATATTGGATACCCCAACAACCGCATCCCCTGCTTTATCTACCGCTTTTGTTACGTCTGAAACTACATTCAATGAAACATTTTCAGTAGGAATATTTGCGTTGTTATTAGATGCAGCACTCTCTTCTAACTGCGCATCTGGCTGAACAGAATAAGGCAATACATTAAAATCAGCTAATTTCGGGATGGCAATAAGTACAAGAATGGCACCTAGAATTGCCCCGACAAGACTTGCTAAAAAATAGCCGCCCCTATTTCCCTTTTGCTTCTTATACCGGTTTTGATAATCTTGATCATAATAACCCACACTGGACCATTCCTTTCCTTTATTTCATTTAGAAACTTCTTACAAGCTCTATTTAAAAGGTGTCAAATATAAGTGCTAAGTTCTATTCTTCCACCTTATTTATTATTATACTCGCCTCTTTTTAAGAATCTATTGAAATGCTGGTCAAATCAGCAATCTTACGAGTTTGTTCATAAGTTAGAACCATTTTTTTAATAATAAAAAGGAGCAGGAAGCCCCTCACAAGAGGCTCCCCACTCCTTTCCTACATCCACCTTAAACTGCCGTCAGTGCTGTCGGTGTCTTTGGATCTGTATCATACAGCTCAAACTGTTCTCCCACAATAATGCCTCTGCTTTCAAGCGTCTGCGTTACTGACATTCTTGCTAGTTCCTTAATATTATTATCCTGGCTTAAGTGTGCCAGATAAAAGCGCTTTGTCCGATCACCGGCCACTTCACTCATTGCGATCGCCGCATCCTCATTGGATACATGTCCGACATCACTGAGAATTCGTCTTTTAATGCTCCATGGATATCGGCCCATCCGCAGCATTTGAACATCATGGTTGCTTTCAAACACATACGCGTCCGCATTAGATATGAGCCCCTTCATTCGATCACTTACATACCCTGTATCCGTAATCAAAACGAGCTTTTTCCCAGAATGGTGGAACACATAAAACATCGGATCTGCGGCATCATGTGAAACCCCAAAAGATTCAATATCTAATGAACCAAATGATTTAACCGTCTCCATGGAAAAAGTAAATTTCTGCTCCACAGGGACCTGTCCTATTAAACCATCCATTGCATTCCATGTCTTTTCATTTGCATAGACGGGTAATTTATATTTTCTTGCGAGTATCCCGACACCTTTAATATGATCACTATGTTCATGTGTTACTAAGATGCCAGAGAGCTTCCCCATATCCCGGTCAATCTTTTGAAACAAGGCTTCCATTTGCTTTCCGCTCAAGCCCGCATCGACAAGAAACGAATGATCCTCAGTCTCGACAAAGATCGCATTCCCCGTACTACCACTCGCGAGTACGCTGAATCGCATATTCTCTCACTCCACTATATTTTTATCTTCGTTGTTTAATTGGATGATCTGCCCTTCAAAGGCGTGAACAAATACATCTTCTTTATCATTAATCACAAACCGCCATGCAGGAGTCAGTACCTGTGACGTGCTTGTTTGAACAAAGTTGAAATAGCCAAGCTCCACATTTGTAATCTTACTCTTTGGCTTTAAGGAGCCATTTTCATATAGCGTTTCAATCGCCTTCAAGGGCTGGATAATCTTCTGTTCTTCTGATAGTTCTTCAATTTCCTCTAGCATGGATTGCTGATAGGTCACAATATCATTCTCTTCATTTAAATAAATAGTTAGCTCGCCGCTCATATTATGATAGAAAACCTTATCATCGAATTGTTGGTAATACGTAATCGCATTCTCTTCCTTCTTCCAAAAACGATATTGATCCCCATACAAAACATTATTTTTGACAAATGAATTTATTTCTGCCGTATCCAATTTATCACTAAGCTCATATGGCTTATCAAGAACAAACTTTAGCACATTGCCTGTATTGACTTGCAGTCTCTGCCCCTTTAGCTTCGTTCTCTCTAATGATTCAATTTCATCATTATTGAAGTTTTTCGGCTTTGCACTTAAATACGTATCTTTTGCATAGTTTTTTGGGAGCTCAACATACTCGATTTCGTCTGCCTTTAATCGCTTTTCAAAGGAAGTTTCTGTACTATACTCATACTGGCTGGAGTCGTTTAGCTTAAAAAACTCATACATTAAATAGATATCCAAGACGAGGAAGGTTAATATGAAAATGGTTTTGATTCTACTCCAATCCACGATTAGCCCCTCCCATTGTCTCATCAATGGATAACTGATTCCAGGAACCATTATATTTATAGAACCAGCTGGGCTCTAAATACACTAGCCTTGAATCCTTTTCCATCGCATAGCCGAGCATCATATCCTGCAGATGAGCCAGTTCAATTCCTTTCAATTCCAATAACCCAAGGGCCTCTTGTCCTGATGGAAGATTAACTTCAGTCGCTTCCATTCTGAGCCCAATTAAAAAGTTACTCCTGAAATACTTATAGATTTCACTTTGGCCCCAAGTTTCGCGAATTTCTGAAATTCCGCTGCCTTCACTAAAAATAGGATATCCTTTGTCATCATAAATACGGAACAATACCTGGCGGCTCGTTTCGTCCATTTCAACAAAACGGTAATTATCGGTCCAGCCCCCATGATCATTGACAAAATCAATACTCCTTTTCAGAAGGCTTTTTGAAGTCAATTGGCTTTCGCTGCCTCCTACTGGATTCACATATGAGAGTGTATTTCGATCGTTATTCACACGCATTAAGCTTGAGCCATTTGTGTATTCCTCTCCAGATTGCTGAAAGCTCTTCTTGACGACAGTAGGATCCTTAAACAAAGCATTCTTGAACTTTTCTGACTCTAAAGGAGTCGATAAAAACTGATATTGAAGCATTTTAGGCGCATCCTCTGGCAGGTAAATAACCCGATTGCTAGAAACCTTAAACAGAAAGTACTTAGCATAATGAAGGCTATATTCGGCATTATTAAAAAAGCCATTATAAAAACTTTGCACGAAGGATGCAGGCACTTGGCTTCGGAAAGCCTGGCCCTTTTCAGATGAGATGAAATAGACAAATCCTTGATCCTTTTGAATTCCCTCAGTATCAATAACAATTCGGTCAAAATAAAAATCTGGGATCTTTTTTTCCTTCATATCAATGATTGTTCGGTAAAAATCAATTGGTATCGAATCCGGAAAAAGAATGACTGCATTTCCGGAATTATGAATGAATGATGGGTAATTCTTTATTTCACTAGTGACATTTATAAAATCTGTAAAATTCCATCTGCTAATTTCAGAAATGATCTTATCAATTTCACCCGCATCTGTCGTCCCAAAATGCTTTTCCTTCGTATAATGGTAGATCACTCTGTCTGGCTTAACAATCTCTTCGGCATCCTTTTTCTCACTGATGGCGACTTCTTGAACTGTTTTTGTTTTTTTCATCGTTTCTAAGTTTGGCTGATATGTCCAGATGCTCCATGTTAATAGCACACTAAAGCATACTAAAATGACTAATATGAGTGATTTAATATTTTCATATGTCATTCCCAATCATCCTCTTCAGTACGATCATATGGCAGGCTGAACGAAATGGTTGTTCCTTTTCCTTCTTTACTTGTCGCCCATATTTCCCCGCCGTGTGCTTCTACCATTTCTTTAGCGATTGCAAGCCCTAATCCAGTGCCTCCAAGTTTTCTCGTTCTAGCCTTATCCACCCGGTAAAATCGTTCAAAGATCTTATTGATATTTTCCTTCGGTATCCCTACTCCCTGGTCAGAAACACTAATAACGACAAATTCATTCTGTTCCTCAAGCCTAAAGGTTATTTTTCCACCCTCTGGGGAGTATTTAAGAGCATTCGAAATGATATTATCAATAACCTGCGTTAGTTTGTCTCCATCCATTTCAACGAACGCTGAATGGTCGGGGAGTTTTCTTTCAAAAGTAACATTCTGCTGTTTCGATAATTCAAAACGGTCGATAATTCGATTATAGAACCTAATAACATCTATCCATTCCTTCTTCAAGCTTAATTCCCGGCTGTCCATTTTTGAAAGCTGAAGCAGATCATTAACAAGGCGAATCATTCGCTCTGTCTCCGTCTGAGTTACATCTAAGAATTTCGGAGCAATTTCTTCATCCTGCCAAGCCCCTTCTGCCAAGGCCTCTAAATAACTTCTCATTGTTGTTAGTGGCGTTCTCAGCTCATGGGAAACATTTGCAACAAATTCCCGGCGCTCCATATCAATCTTTTCCTGCTCCGTAATATCATGGAGAACAGTAATGAGTCCATTAACAAATCCCGTTTCCTTCTGAATGACAGAAACATTAGCTCTCAGGATTAATGTATTTGAAGGCTTGCTATAGTCCAAAATGATTGAATCCCGTTCAGATAGCAATTCATCAAATGTATAATCTTCATCAAGACCAAGAAGTGAAACAATCGGCATCGATAAAACTGTTTCACGTGAAACATTCAGCATGTCGGCAGCAGGTTCATTGATTAAAATAACCCTTCCTTTTCGATCTGTTGCAATCACTCCGTCTGTCATATAGGAGAGTACAGATGACAGCTTGCGTCTTTCCCCCTCAGTTGTAGCCTGAGCTTCCTGCAATTTTTTCGTTAAATTGTTAAAGGTCATGGCTAGCTGGCCAATTTCATCATTGCCATATATTTTAACTTTACGGGAGAAGTTTCCCTTCGCCATAGCAAGAGCCTGTCTTCTCATATCTGACATTGGCCGTGTAATGGTTTGAGTTAGAAGGACACCCAAAATCGCTGTAATGGCAAGGGCAATTGCTGTACCGGAAATAAAGATACTGTTAATTTGCCGCATCTGCTCGAATACATTTTCTATTTTTGCAACGAGGTAGATGGCTCCTCTTACCTCGCCATTATGCTTAATCGGTGTAACTAAAACCCAGATTCGATTGTCCGTTTGGGAATCAATAAGCTCGTCACTTGCCTGTTGAGAGGTGGCAAGCGTCATTCTTATTAATGTATCAGTATCTCTTTGCCCGACAACGCCTTGGTTATCAGGGTCAGAGGTTCCCAGGATTTTTAACGTATCCCCCTCAATAACCCTAACCTCAGTAATGTCTTCCGAATTATAATCTCTTAACAGCCGGTAAACATCTTCCTCTAGGGTCGGACCCTCCTCATCGGGCAAGCGCTCCTTCGTCATCTGCTCCTCCAGATAATAAGCAAGCAGATTTACACGATCCTGGATGGTTGTTTTAAAATTATCCTTAAGTGTGGATTCTAATTGTCTAACAAAGTAAACGCCAATAATTTGCATGGCAATCAATATGAGCAACACATAGATGATGACAAACTTAAGATGAATAGAACGAAAAAAGCCTACCTTTTTCATTGAATGTCCTTACTCCTGTTCAGGGTTTCGTAAATAGTACCCAACTCCCCTTCTTGTCACAATCCAGGTTGGATGACTTGGGTTATCCTCAATTTTCTCTCGGAGTCTTCGAACAGTTACGTCAACTGTCCGAACATCCCCGAAATAATCATAACCCCAAACTGTCTGAAGAAGATGCTCACGGGTCATGACTTGTCCAATATGCTTTGCCAAGTAATGAAGAAGCTCAAACTCACGGTGAGTCAGTTCAATGGTTTCTCCTCTTTTTGACACAATATAAGCATCTGGATGAATGATTAAGGTGCCGACCGTAATTTCATTCGTCTCATCCTCTTCATTCGCATTGGCAGCCATATGCTGATGCCTTCTCAAATTCGCTTTGATACGGGCAATTAACTCTCTTGTACTGAACGGCTTTGTCACATAGTCATCTGCCCCAAGCTCAAGACCGATAACCTTATCAATTTCAGAATCCTTTGCTGTCAGCATTATGATGGGCATATCGTATTTTTTCCTTACTTCCCGGCAAACCTCAATTCCATCTCTCTGCGGAAGCATAATATCAAGAAGAATAAGGTCTGGTTTAATTTCTTCCACTTTTTCGAGAGCGTCATTTCCATCATACGAACAAAATACTTCAAAGCCTTCTTTTTTTAAGTTAAATTGCAATATGTCAGCAATCGGCTTCTCGTCATCAACTACTAGAATTTTTCTTTCCATGTAATTCTCCTTTTCATGAAGATTGATTTATTTTGATTGATAGATTTTGTTTATTATCATTCAATTTTACTTTAACATGTTATAAATGTGAATTCATCTATTAAGAAAAAACGTTGTATTCTCTAGGATGTCAGAGGCAGGGCTGGATAATTATTAAATAGTTACCATTACCTAGTTTGTTAAAGTAGAAAAGCCTCTAGTATCGAAACTAGAGACTTTGATCATTAACGAATATATTTTAGAGGGTTTTGGAGTGCACCATTTTTATAAAGTTCAAAATGTAAATGTACACCTGTAGAATTTCCAGTAGACCCCATTACTCCTATTTTGGAGCCCTTTGAAACGACTTGTCCCGGGCTTACACTAATAGATGATAGATGTGCATAGATGGTACGGTAGCCATTCTGATGGTCAATCACAATTTTGTTACCAAAGCTGCCTTGATAGCCTGCAGATACAACTACCCCATTATCAGCTGCTTTGATCGTGCGATTGCTCGGTCTCGCTATATCAATTCCTTTGTGCAATCTTCCCCAGCGATTGCCTACATGACTTGAAACATATCCTCCAACCGCAGGCCAAATAAAGCTGCCTTCACCGCGTGATGGAATCACCTTAGTACCTTTGACGACAATATGATTAACAGGCTTTTCAAGAATTTCCTCTTTTACAATTTCCTTCGTCACCACTTGCCCATTCTGTACGGAGATATGATAAGTGGCAGCCCGTTTTCCATCTTTTCCTTCTTGCTTAACCTTTGTATCCCCTTTGAACATATTTGCATTTTCCACTACTTCTTTTTTAAAAGGGATCACTTCATTTGTGAAGTATTCCTTATCAATAATTACGTGAATAAATGGTTTTAAAATGGTTACGTTCAATTCCTGACCAATTTGCAGAAGGGAGTCTTCTGATAATCCCGGATTAAGGTCTAGCAGCTGCTCGACTTTAAGGTTATGAGCGTGTGCAATTCCACCTAGCACATCCCCTTCTTTCACCATATATTTGACTTCCTCTAAAGATCCCTTTTCAAGAAGCTTAACAGCATCCCCAACAGAAATAATATTTGCTGGCTCAACTTTTTCAGTTTTGATGGAAACTTCTTTTGAAAGTTTTACGTCTAATATACGAGTTTCATTTTCTTTCAATGGGGGTAATGTACTAGTATCAGAAGTTTGCATTGCCTCAACTGCTTTTAATTCATCTTCTGACACATATTTTAACTTCAAGTTTTTAATAATTTCATTTGCTTGATCTTGGTTTTGGACGTAGGCAACTGGATTCCCGTCAATGATAAGGGCAGAAGCCTCGGCCTGTACCTTAATTTCTTTCATTACTTCCTCTGCCACCTCTGTATGATTCGTTTCAGAGTTTGCATGGAAAACCTGCTCTGGTACATATGTAACCTCAGAGTTTAAAGAAAGCTTTAGCGTTTCATTCGAGGACTGAGCCTCTTTCAATTTCTTATCAATTAAACCTTCTATGGCCGTTTTATCAGTAACTGTCCCAATATATTGTTTATCTACATAAACATAGTAAACAGTTGTCAGCTTTTCAGTATTGGCATGTGCTGAAATACCAGCAGCAAAAGAAATTGCACCTACAGCAAAAACAGTTAATGCGGTAGTTTTGAAGGCAGTTTTAAATTTATTATATGTATGTGTTTTGATCTTCGTGAATTTATTTGTCGAATCTTGCATTGGTATATCCTCCTAGACTACGGCAACAAATACACTTCCAATTAGTGCTATATAACTATTATTCTATTTACCATAATTTTTTCACTTCTATACTTTACCATAAAATCCATCTAATAGACTATTTGACTTCATAATGTAACATAATTGTATAAATGATGACAATTTACTGTCATAAGGGCCTAAAATGTCGATTGAATTTTGTCGAAATGAAGAGAAAGACTAGTACATAAAGCTTATTATGACTAGGTTTTTCCTACTATTTTTTATAAAAGAGGGTATAAGCGCGGTATTTAAACATTTTCTTGTTATAGAGAGTGGATTATTACAGTTATGTAACAAAAATAGAGTATGAACAGGTTCATACTCTATTTGGTAATGGCTCAGGACGGAATCGAACCGCCGACACAAGGATTTTCAGTCCTTTGCTCTACCGACTGAGCTACTGAGCCGTATATAATATAGTTTCCTAAAGTTTGTTTAGCTTAAAGAATGTGCTCCAAATCCCTGCGTGATTTGTCGCAGATTTTAAAAGTTTACCATTCGGGGAAGGGTTGCTTTGTAGCTGTAATCTTTTAAAATCCTCTACCAACTGAGCTACTGAGCCGTATTATATGTATTAATGCCATCCAGCAAGGTGGCCGGGCTTGCCTGCCGCTTACTGGATGGCATTTGCCATGACCCGTACGGGATTCGAACCCGTGTTACCGCCGTGAAAGGGCGGTGTCTTAACC
Organism: Bacillus sp. JJ1773; assembly: GCF_036962035.1. Lineage (NCBI taxonomy): Bacteria > Bacillati > Bacillota > Bacilli > Caryophanales > Bacillaceae > Bacillus > Bacillus sp. JJ1773. The sequence goes on along the minus strand of NZ_JBALNX010000034.1, from coordinate 36,754 downwards.
GCTTGACCAACGGGCCTAAGAAATGGTGAGCCATGAAGGACTCGAACCTTCGACCCTCTGATTAAAAGTCAGATGCTCTACCAACTGAGCTAATGGCTCGTATAATATGTTGTTTCCTAAATATTGATTGTAGTCATAAATGTGCTCCAAATCCCTGCGTGATTTGTCGCAGATTGCTACAGCTGCTATTCGCTGATGTAATGCTCCGGACTGCAAGCTTCTGCAATCAGCTAATGGCTCGTTTATGACGACGCTTTTTATAATAGCATAGAAATATAATAGTGTGCAATACTTTTTAAAAAAAATACTTTTTATCATACACTCTGCATTATTCTACAAATAGGCAAATATCCTATTCCTCTTTAAAAATGGACACATATACTAAGACTGTAATAATTTGAGGAGGGATATATAAAATGGAAAGACAATTCGGGTATGGAGGATATCCCGGCTATGGTGGGTATCCTGGTTATGGCATGGGGGTTGGTGGATATCCTGGTCATGGTATCGGATATGGCGGGTATCCTGGTTACGGCATGGGATATGGTGGGTATCCTGGCTATGGTATGGGTTACGGCGGTTACCCTTACCATCATCATTACCATCATCATGGATATGGTTGCCATTACTGAGAGGGGCTCTATCGGATCTGATAAATTATTCAAATTAATTTAGTATTTGAACGCAAGGCAATCCTGAATAAATTGATTGAACCTAAATTTTAATAAGAATGAAATGAAGATGAGCTGTTTGGTAAAGGTAAGTTTTATTTAAATTGCATAATTGGACAAAAAAAGGCATCTAACAGCCAAAATCCGGCTTATCGGATGCCCTTTGCCTATTGATGACCTCTTTGTGTAAATTTGCATTGAGAGTGGGAAGCTGATGACCACCGTTGTAATAAATTTTTCTACTTGCTTAATTTTACGGACTTATTTGACAGCGCCCTAACCATTCCCTTTAAAAAATCCTGATTTTTATATTCATAGCTATTAGTTTTGCCGCCAAGGGCTTCTTACTACATTAGTTTGTGTGCGATCAGGGCCTACTGAGAAGATGGATAACGGAATTCCAGTTACTTGTGAAACGCGCTCAATGTAGTGCCGTGCATTGGCGGGTAGCTCATCTAATGTTCTACAGCCAGTAATATCCTCTTTCCAGCCCGGCAGTTCCTCATAAACAGGTTCACATTCTGCCAGCACCTTTAAGCTTGCAGGGAATTCCTCTATCACTTCCCCTTTATAGCGGTAGGCTACACAAATTTTTAAAGTTTCAATTCCAGTTAATACATCTACGGAATTCAATGACAGATCTGTAAGCCCGCTCACACGGCGTGCATGGCGGACAACTACACTATCGAACCAGCCGACACGGCGCGGACGGCCTGTCGTTGTTCCATATTCCCGGCCTACTTCCCGGATTTGATGGCCAATTTCATTATCAAGCTCTGTTGGAAATGGACCGTCCCCCACTCGAGTTGTATAAGCTTTACATACACCTACAACATGTTTAATCTTGGAAGGGCCTACACCTGAACCAATGGTTACTCCCCCGGCCACAGGGTTAGAAGAGGTAACAAATGGGTAGGTTCCCTGGTCAATATCGAGCATGACCCCTTGTGCCCCTTCAAAGAGAACTCTGCGCCCCTCATCAAGGGCATTATTAAGTACAACTGATGTATCACAAACATAATGTCGGATCTGCTGTCCATATTCATAATATTCATCTAAAATCTCTTCTTTTGTAAAACCCTGTGTATCATAAATACGTTCCAATAAACGATTTTTTTCTTCCAGATTGCGTGCAAGCTTTTCTTCAAAAACTTCCTTATCTAATAAATCAGCAATACGGATACCAATCCTCGCTGCTTTATCCATATAGGCAGGGCCAATTCCCTTCTTCGTTGTTCCAATTTTATTCGCCCCTTTTCTCTCTTCCTCCACTTCATCCAATTTAAGATGATATGGGAGAATGACATGGGCACGGTTGCTTATGCGGAGGTTATCAGTTGCTACTCCTTTTTCGTGCAGATAGGCAATCTCCTTAATAAGTGCTTTAGGGTCAACCACCATCCCATTACCGATCACACTGATCTTTTCACGATAGAAAATCCCTGAGGGAATCAAATGCAGTTTATACGTTTCCCCGTTAAATTTAATCGTATGGCCCGCATTGTTTCCACCTTGATATCGAGCAATGACTTCAGCATTTTCAGATAAGAAATCGGTAATTTTGCCTTTTCCCTCATCTCCCCACTGTGTTCCAACAACGACAACTGATGACATTTTTACAAGCACCTCCGGATTTATCAATCACGATTGATTTCCATTTGAACAACACCATTTTAGCAATCTTTTTACGGAAAAGTCAACAAAACACGAACTATTCTATTAAATTATTGAAATATGTTCGTATTTATATGAAAATAGGAAAATAAAAAAGAACCAGCTATAAAAACTGGATCTTCCACTATAATTATATGAATTTTTTAAGCACCAGGAGGATCATCATATCTTCTCTCTAAGTTTACGAATTTATTATACTCTTTCACAAAGGCAAGCGACACAGTACCTGTTGGACCATTACGCTGCTTCGCGATGATGATCTCAATGATATTTTTATTCTCTGATTCCTTGTCATAATAATCATCACGGTAAAGGAATGCGACGATATCCGCATCCTGCTCGATACTCCCTGATTCACGGATATCAGACATCATTGGTCTTTTATCTTGACGCTGCTCCACTCCACGGGAAAGCTGGGATAGAGCAATAACAGGAACTTGTAATTCACGTGCTAACCCTTTCAATGATCGGGAAATTTCCGAAACTTCTTGCTGGCGGTTTTCCCCAGAGCGTCCGCTACCGAGAATGAGCTGCAAGTAATCAATTAAGATCATCCCAAGGCCATGCTCCTGCTTCAGACGGCGGCATTTGGAACGAATATCTGTAATCCGCACACCAGGTGTATCATCGATAAATATCCCTGCATTCGACAAGCTTCCCATCGCCATCGTCAGCTTGCCCCAGTCTTCATCCGTCAAGGAGCCTGTACGCAGTCTTTGTGCGTCAATATTTCCCTCTGCACAGAGCATACGCATGGCGAGCTGCTCGGCACCCATCTCAAGGCTAAAAATCGCTATATTTTCCCCTGTTTTAGTTGCTACATTTTGCGCAACATTTAAGGCAAATGCCGTTTTCCCAACGGAAGGACGTGCCCCAACAATAATCAAATCGTTGCGCTGAAATCCAGCCGTCATTTTATCAAGCTCGGCGAAACCAGTCTCAAGCCCTGTAATGTCGCCCTTCCGGTTATGCATGACTTCAATATTATCGTATGTGCGAACAAGAACATCCTTAATATTATGAAAGGCACCTGCATTTTTCCGTTGAGCTACTTCTAGAATATTCTTTTCCGCTTCCCCTAGTAGGACCTCTACCTCATCCTCACGGGTATAGCCGTCCTGAGCAATGCCAGTTGCCGTACGAATTAATCTGCGGAGAAGAGATTTCTCCTCAACAATCTTTGCGTAATACTCAATATTAGCTGCTGTCGGAACAGATCCCGCAAGCTCACTTAAATAGCTGACTCCACCTGTATCCTCGATCAACTTTGCTGCTGCAAGCTCTTCCGTCACGGTAATTAAGTCAACTGCTTTTCCCTGATCGCTTAACTTTAACATCACATTGAAAATCTTTTGGTGGGCTGCACGGTAAAAGTCCTCAGGAATCAAAATTTCAGAAGCTAAAGTAAGGGAAGATGGCTCGAGAAAAATAGCCCCTAGAACCGCCTGCTCCGCTTCAATATTTTGGGGTGGAAGACGATCTGCAACTAATTCATTCATCTATAAAAACCTCCTTTAATATTGTCCAGAGGAATATGAAAATTAAATAACGATTACAGTAAAAAAAATAATTAAAAATGGCTAAAAGCTTAGAAAAAATGTGACCAGCAGAACCGATCACATTTTTTTCAACTCTTCTATTTTATCATGTTTATGAGCTAATGGAACTTCCAAATTTAGTTTGCTTCTTTTACATGGACATTCAAAGTGGATGTCACTTCTGTATGAAGTTTAACAGGAACCTTCGTATAGCCTAATGAACGAATGGCATCTGGCAGCTCAATTTTGCGCTTGTCAATTTTGATATTGTGAGCCTTCTGCAATTCTTCTGCAATTTGCTTACTTGTAATCGAGCCAAATAGTCGACCGCCTTCGCCCGCTTTTGTCGAGAATTCCAATGTAATTTTATCCATTGTTTCCTTCAACTTTTTGGCATCAGCCAGTTCTTCTGCCGCTAACTTTTCTTCTTTCTTCTTTTGAGCATTTAATGTGCTAATATTTGCTTGGACTGCCTCAACAGCTAGGCCCTGTTTAATCAAGAAATTTTGTGCGTATCCGTCCGCAACATTCTTGACTTCCCCTTTTTTTCCTTTTCCTTTAACATCCTTTAAAAATATGACTTTCATTCCTTTTTTCTCCCTTCCATATATTCATCAATGGCGGCAAGTAAACGCTCTTCTACTTCATCTAGAGAATGATCTGTCAGCTGAGTTGCCGCATTCGTTAAATGCCCTCCGCCATCTAGGCTTTCCATGATGACTTGAACATTGATATCCCCTAGAGATCTTGCGCTTACTCCGACTGTATTTTCAGATCGCTTCGAAATAACAAAGGAAGCAAGTACGCCGTCCATCGTCAGCAATGTGTCCGCTGTCTGTGCAATTAACACTTGATGAATTTCCTCATCAGGCTGCCCCTTTGCAATCGCAACGCCTTCACGATAAAAATACACATTTTCGATTAATTTTGCCCGTTTAATATAAGTCTTAACATCTTCTTTAAGGAACTTCTGCACGAGAACGGTGTCAGCTCCCTGAGAACGTAAATAGGAGGCCGCATCAAAGGTTCTTGAACCAGTCCTTAGACTGAAGCTCTTCGTATCAACAGTAATACCAGCTAGTAAGGCAGTTGCCTCAAGCATATCGATCTTTCCATACTTCGGCTGGTACTCGAGGAGCTCGGTCACTAGCTCAGCAGTCGATGAAGCATAAGGCTCCATATAAACAAGGAGCGGATTATGAATGAACTCTTCTGCCCGGCGATGGTGATCGATGACGACAACATGGTCTATTTTCTGAATGAGCTTTTCTTCAATAACCATCGAAGGCTTATGAGTATCGACAATCACTAACAGCGTATCGTCTGTTGCCATTTCTAATGCTTGTGCCGGGGTAATAAATTTGGAATACAATGATTCAGTTTTTTTGATTTCTGTCATAAGTCTTTGAATTCCGGTGTCAATATCTTGAGGATTAATGACGATATACCCTTCACGCTGATTCATCTGGGCAATTTTTCGAATGCCAATGGCCGCTCCGATGGCATCCATATCCGGATTCTTATGCCCCATAATAATCACCTTATCACTCTCAGTGATCAACTCCTTCAGAGCATGGGCAATGACACGCGCACGGACCCTTGTTCGCTTTTCAACAGGATTCGTTTTCCCGCCGTAGAACTTAACTTTTCCGTTTGTCTGCTTAATGGCCACTTGATCTCCGCCGCGCCCAAGAGCTAAGTCGAGACTTGATTGAGCAAGAACACCCAATTCAGGCAAGGATGAGACACCCGTTCCAACTCCGATACTTAATGTTAGAGGAAGGTTTCTCTTTGCCGTTATTTCTCTAATATCATCTAGAATCGAAAATTTCCCTTTTTCAAGGTACTGAAGTATTTGTTCATTAAAGACAGCAATAAATCGATCAGAGGATACCCTTTTTAAGAAAACCCCATTATCTGTTGCCCATTTGTTCAAAATGGAGGTCACAATATTGTTAAGGCTGCTTCTCGCCTGATCTTCCATCCCTTGGGTCAGTTCATCATAATTATCTAAAAAGATAATAGATATAACGGTTCTTTCTTCTTGATACAATTTTTCAATTTCTGTTTGTTCTGTTACATCAAAAAAGTAAAGCAGTCGCTCTTCCAATTTCAGAATAACACGAAGCTTACGGTCATGAAGCGTAATCACTTCTGTTTCCACTTCCTGTTTGATTAATGGGACTAGGAAATCTGCAACATCATAAAGCGATCTTCCTACTAACGTATCTTCATCAAAGCATGAAGCCAGAAAAGGATTGGTCCATTCAACGTAATAATCATCATTAATGAGCATAATCCCAATTGGCATCTCCATTAAGGCCTCTTCGCCAACCTTTTTTACCCGGTAGGATAAAGTAGATATGTATTCTTCTGTTTCCTTCCTCTGTAAATAAATGATTTTAAATAGGTAATAGAAGGGAAGAACAACAAGAAGAAGTCCGATCAGGCCAAAAATCCAGTTATAATACGCTAATATAATAAGAAGCACCACTGTTATGCCCATCAATCCATAGATTGGATAGCGAATGGAGCGCTTTTCTAAATATGACGGCATGTTTTCAGCTCCTAAACAGCAGTGTTTAGAGCATGCCCTATTCAGGAGATAGATTCATCCTTTTGGACATACATTTATTTACTCTTTTCTAATCTTTTTCTTAAATCAAACCCTAAGTCAATTATACCTAATATCCTTACAATAGAAAGGAAAATTGGAATGATGAATGTAAAGACCACCGCAAAAATAGGGACAGCCTTCGAAATGCCCTTTTTATGGCAAAAATAAGAAATAAGCGATAATCCTTGAAGGACCATAAACATTTGAAGCAGAAATCCAATATTCATTAACGCCATATACCAATAGGTGCCTTCTTCAGGATTTAGGGCAAATGAGGCCAACATCGTTAATAAATAATACCAAAGAATACTTTTTGGCAGGACAATCTCTCTAAAGGCCTTCCAGCGTTCTATCTCTACTCCAAAACGTTTAACGATTGGAAATGAGACTAGTTCTATTAATAAAACCCCAAATAGGGCAATTAATACAAATAAACTTGGTGTTAGAGTATCAAGCAAATTTAACGATGCTTCAAACTGCTCGATTATTTTCTCACTTGATCCTTGCCCGATCGTTTCTAGCATGCTTCGCGACTCATCAATAGATTCCCTTAGCACACTAATAGATTCCTTTATAAAGTTAATTTTGAAGAAAACGACTGCAACTGCATATTGGATTAATACCGTTGCGAGAAATACTAATGAAGCAGCTAAATAGGAAACGGTCCTGCTTTTCCTCTCCTTAATCAATTGCCCGATTACGATGCCTGTCAAGCCATAGGTGAGCGTAAGAGGAACCGCAAGCAGCGTTCCTACAATCAGGGAGATTAGAACAGCAGCAATAAAGAAAACAAACGCAAACATGCGTGTGTTTTTCGCCCCAAACATAATAAAGGGCACTGCCAAAAATAGATTGCTGACGACACCAAGTATCGGAATATACATCGTTATTAATATGAGAACGGCATAGGCTGCTAATAAAACAGCCCCTTCAGTCAGCTTATGTACATTTTTCATTTTTACACCTCTTTTTAACGGGACACCATAAATTCTATTTTAGCTAGTATTTTAGTCATATTCAACTAGGAAGGGCGGGATGTCCTGTCATCGGTGGTAGGCGCTCCTCCTAATAGCAAACGCTTCTACTCGTGCGATGATTATGATGTTGGAGCACCCCTTGTGGAGCTAGACAGTTCTCAAACATTAGAAATGTTCGCCTATCATTGTAATAAAAAAAGCACAACAGGTTGCCCCTTGTTGTGCTTTATTATCTATTATTCACCTGCAACGTATGGCAGTAATGCCATTTGGCGTGCACGCTTAATCGCAACAGTTAATTTACGTTGGTATTTAGCGTTTGTACCAGTTACACGACGTGGTAAAATTTTACCGCGCTCAGAAATGAACTTTTTAAGAAGATCTACATCTTTGTAATCGATGTGAGTGATTCCGTTTGCTGTAAAGAAGCAAACTTTACGACGTTTTGCACGTCCTCCTCTACGTCCTCCCATAGCCATGGTCATTTCCCTCCTTTTGTTTTATTTAGTCGTTCAATAATCAAGTTAGAATGGCAGATCGTCATCTGATATGTCGATTTGTCCACCGTCATTTGCAAATGGATCGTTATCTACCCGCGTATAGCCTTGATTATTTCTGTTGTTTTGTGGTTGTTGATTCTGATTGTTGTTATTTCCAAATGGGAAATCCTGTTCTCTAGGTGCGCCATAATTAGCATTTTCGCCTCTGGAGCTATTCCGAGGCTCAAGGAATTGAACACTTTCAGCCAATACCTCTGTAATATATACACGCTTTCCATCCTGACCATCAAAGCTGCGAGTTTGAATTCTTCCATCTACTCCGGCAAGACTGCCCTTTTTCAAGAAGTTCGCCACGTTTTCAGCAGCTTTTCTCCAAATAACACAGTTGATGAAGTCAGCTTCTCTTTCACCTTGTTGATTCGTAAACGTACGGTTTACAGCAAGAGTGAATGAAGCAACCGCTACACCATTTGGGGTATATCGTAAATCAGGATCCTTTGTCAAACGTCCAACAAGAACAACACGGTTCATCATCAGAATCAACTCCTTTCTTCCAAATGTTTCACATGGAACATTTTGGAGGTTACAATTTATCTATTATTTCTCATTTTTAACAACGATATGACGGATAATGTCTTCGCTGATTTTCGCTAAACGAGAGAACTCGTCAATAGCTGGAGCTTCAGCGTTAACATGGATTAATTGGTAGAAGCCATCACGGAAATCATTGATTTCGTAAGCTAAACGGCGCTTACCCCAATCCTTTGCTTCAGTTAACTCCGCACCATTTTCAGTTAAGATTCCGTTAAAACGCTCAACTAGAGCTTTTTTAGCTTCATCTTCAATGTTTGGGCGGATGATGTACATAATTTCGTACTTTCTCATCACTTTTACACCTCCTTTTGGTCTAAACGGCCCTTTCTAAAGGGCAAGGAGCAATTATTCATTACTCACAAGATGAAAGTATAGCACAAAATATCAGCTTTTGCAATGGACTAGACCTCTACAAATGAATATTTGATTTATGGGCTTCATCTTTATCGTTTGGTTTTTTATCCCCCTGCTTCTTCTTCACTATGTATCTCGGATTGTTTTAATACTGAGGCTCCTCCATTCATATCCTACTGGATATGCCGATTAAAATGCTGCCTAATTCCTTCTCCCAAAATGTTAAATGTGAGCGTGGAAATCACAATAGCCAGCATCGGAAAGAACGGAATCCAAAACGCCCGTATAACATCCTTCCGTGCCTCCCGAATAAGAGTTGCCCAATCCAGACTTGTATTGAACAGCTCACTATACCCATATGTAACTTGCACAATGTCCTGTGTAAGAAATACATTGATAATGGCAAGTTGCCCAATTAGGATGGCCACCCTTCCTGCATCGATAAAAAAGTTAACAATAATACTTGGAAAAAGGTTAGGAAAATAGTGTGAAACTAACATTTTTATTGGATCAACTCCGATCGTTATCCCTGCCTCAATAAATGGTTTTTGAGATAGACCATAAGCCTCCCTCTGAATAATAAAGCTAACTCTTCCTACTTCAATTAAGGCAATAATGACAATTGTCCAATAGTATCTATGCTCATGAAAAAGAAGAAATGGCAATGTTAGAACTAAAGCGGCTGTAAAAAGGACTGGAAAGCTGGAAAATAGCTGATTCCACCATTTATTAAGCCATGAAATAACCCCTCTATTCCTCATTCCAAGAAGCCCTAACGGAATAGCAAATATATACCTTAGGATCACAATGCTAAATATGAGAATAAACGTATCTTTTGCCCCCATGATTAATAGACTTAATAAATCTCGCCCCTCCCGATCAGATCCAAGAGGGAACATGTCAGAGGGGGGAAAAGGAGCTACAGAAATTTCCCCTGGCCCTGGGAAGATCACCCTTTCCCCCTTTAAATCCGAATCCACAAACGAAAGAGAAGGGCCCAAAATGGTGAAAAAGGCCAATATACTAGCCATGATTAGTCCTATAATTAAATAATAGTTACGCAAATATATCTCCCCTTTAAGGAATCCGTAAACTTCTCTTAATGATAAATCCAAGGACTTGTGCAATTATGACAAATAGGAGAAAACATAAACTGATTCCAATAATCATACCCGGCTCGAAGTTTCGAAAAGCTCCCATGTGAAAGCCTAAGCCGAAACCAAGGGCTGTAATTAATCGATAGGCCATCCCTTCATATCCAATTAAATATTCAACAATGATTAAACTAGACAATAAGTGAATCATGAGTGAGGTCATATGATTAATAACCGTTTTCAAAGCATTGCGAAACATATGTTTATTAATGACCTTTGACATCGGAAATCCCTTTGACTGTGCCACTTGGATATAATACTGGCCTTCTTCATTAGCTAAAGCATCTGAAGTGATTCTAGCCATATACATCATTGGGTAAATGGAAATTAGAATGGCTGGCACAATAAACCCATACCAATTCGTCTGACTAAAAAGGCGCAACGTTGGAAAGGTAAATATAACGAGCCATTGAATACTTATGACAAGGAAGAAATCAGGTATCGATTGCAAAAGCCATGTGAACCCATGGCCAATGATTCTCTTCTTATTTGATCTATTGCGATAATCAAAGATTCCCTTCCCAATCCCTATTAATAGGCTAAGAAAAAAAGCAGGAAGAAGCAGCTTTAAACTATTGGGCACAAAACGCCTAAGCTCATCCTCGACCGTCAAACGTTCATGCTTCGTTCCCCCTAAGCTTTTTTTATCCCATATATGCTGTATGTATGTCGTAATATCTTTCTTGTACTCCTGCCAAGAGAATTGATATTCCATCTGTACCGTTAAAGCCTTTCCACTAACAGAGAGTACTGGATTTCTTGGAAATAGGACAACGAGAAATAATCCCGCAATGATAACAGCATAAAGCAGTACATTCTTCAAAATCACCCTTGCTATATTCATGTAAAAGACTCCCCTTATGTTCTATCTTCTTTTGAAAGTATAGCAAAAAAAGGTAAAATTTTCTATAAATTCGGTATATTCGTAATTCTTCCCCTTCATGAGGCTAAAAATGGCGTTAAAAAAACACTGCAGATTCGTACTCTGCAGTGTTTCCTTTTATACATTAAAACGGAAGTGGATAACATCTCCGTCTTGAACAATATATTCTTTTCCTTCTAAGCGAACCTTCCCAGCTTCACGTGCCGCAACCATATTTCCTCCAGCTAACAGATCATCATAGGAAACCGTTTCTGCACGGATAAAGCCTCTTTCAAAGTCAGAATGGATAACCCCGGCACATTGTGGAGCTTTCATGCCTTTTTTGAATGTCCAAGCACGCACTTCCTGTACACCAGCTGTGAAATAAGTAGCTAGTCCAAGAAGGTGATAAGCGGAGCGAATTAATTGATCCAGTCCGGATTCCTCAATTCCAAGCTCCTGAAGAAACATTTCCTTTTCTTCTCCTTCTAGCTCAGCAATTTCTGATTCTATTTTGGCACAAATGACAATGACTTCCGCATTATCATTTTTTGCAAATTCTTTTACCTGTTGGACATATTCATTAGAATTCGGGTCTGACACATCGTCTTCCCCAACATTGGCTACATATAGAACCGGTTTAATGGTTAAAAGATGCAGTCCCTTAGCAACCTTCATTTGCTCTTCTGTAAATTCTACTGTTCGAGCAGGCTTGTCCGCTTCGAAAGCCTCTTTTAATTTCTCAAGAATCTCCATTTCAAACATAGATTCTTTATCTTTTTGTTTCGCCATTTTTCCAACTCTGGCAATCCGCTTTTCAACAGATTCAAGGTCCGCCAAAATTAACTCCAGATTAATCGTTTCAATGTCAGAAAGCGGGTCAACCTTGCCGGCAACGTGAGTAATATTATCATCCGCAAAGCAGCGGACTACCTGGCAAATGGCCTCTACCTCACGGATATGGGATAGAAATTTATTTCCTAGCCCTTCTCCTTTGCTCGCTCCTTTTACAATTCCCGCAATATCCGTAAATTCAAATGTTGTTGGAACGGTTTTCTTCGGCTGAACAAGCTCTGTTAATTTATTTAAGCGATAATCAGGAACCTCTACAATTCCTACATTCGGATCAATCGTACAAAATGGGTAGTTCGCCGATTCTGCCCCCGCTTGGGTAATCGCATTAAATAATGTCGACTTTCCGACATTCGGCAACCCTACAATACCTGCTGTTAAAGCCATCCAAGTCACTCCTCAAATAAAAAAATATCTATGAAAATCACTTACAATCGGTATATGAATTCCTTCACAATTATAGAGATTAACTAAGAAAAGCGCAAGGTGCTCGACCAAACCGCCGGAACTTATTCCTCATGCTTCACAAGGATTTTCTTCATCTTTCTCGCAAATTCCCTTCTTGGGATTAATACACTGTGTGAACAGCCTTCACATTTTATCCGGATATCGGCTCCCATACGAATAATTTTCCAGCGATTAGTTCCACATGGATGCTGCTTTTTCATTTCGACAATATCATTTAAATTGAATTCCTTTTGTTCCACGATTAGCCCCCCATTCCGTCTTTTGTTTTCTTTAATTCTTCTTCATTTCGCGAATACATGACAAGGCGAGGGAACGGCACATCAATTCCATTCTCCTCTAAGCATTGCTTAATTTCCTTCCTTAATTGCCGTGCGATATAGAAATGCCTCATAGGCAATGTTTCAGACGTAACTCTGATTGTGAGATTGGAAACATCTAAAGTTTGCACACCAAGAATTTCAGGCGGCTTCACCATATCCTCATACTTTTCCGGCAGATTCTCCAGCAGCTCCTGCAGAACCTTCTCTGCTTTATTGATATTACTTTCATAAGCAATATTTACATCCACAAAAGCCACACTATTATTGATTGAAAAGTTCGTTACCTGGTTAATACTTCCGTTAGGCAATATATGTATTTCCCCGGTCCAACTTTTAATTTTCGTTGTCCTTAGTCCAATTTCCTCTACGGTCCCCATAAACTGGTCCACCTGAATATAATCCCCTACCGAAAATTGATCCTCAAAAATAATAAAGAATCCCGTGATGATGTCTCGAACAAGATTTTGTGCTCCAAATCCAATAGCCAATCCAACAATTCCCGCACCAGCTAATAAAGCCTTCACATCGATGGTCATCGTTTCCAAAATCATCATTAAGGCAAAGAAAAACGCCACATATGTAAGAATATTGACTAATAGCTTTACTAATGTAGCCTCACGCCGCTCTGAAATTCGAATAAGCGAACTGTGCGTCCTAAGTTTAAATATTTTTAAAATGACAGCCTTTCCTATTTTAATAAAAAGACCCGTCAAAATAATAATAAATAAAATTTTAAGAGCCCCATTCCCGATTGCCATCCAAGTTTCTTCATTTGATAAAACTTCAATTTTTTTATTAAAAAATGTCCTTATATGGTCCAATCTTTCACCTTCTTTAAATAGAGGTTCGCTTTTTTGTATCAAAAAACTTACTTTATTTAAGCTTAGTGCATCTATTGAGGGCAAGCAATCATAGATTAGAATAACCCAGTAATCATAAGAGATAAAGCAAGTTCATTTTAACAATTTCTCTCTTAGTTTTGTACCCCTTCACAGCACGATTTCCCCACATACTAAACACCATGTATAGATTACTAATATTTTCCGTATACTGTTACTACCTAAAATGCGGATGTGGAATAGCAGGTGAAAACTGTATACATATAAAGAAAATTTCCCTGTTCCCAACAAAAAGGAGTGGATCCAATGGATTTTAGACCTCAGCTTTTTGAAAAAAAAGCAAATTCGGAAAGAATTGTGCATGATGAACCGACTGCCGCCCATCAGTTAGCTTTGCAAATCAACCAATTATTGCCAACTAATTTCAGAAACCGGCCTATTGTATTTGTCTGTATCGGGACTGACCGATCAACAGGGGACTCATTAGGTCCACTCATCGGAACACTTCTTGAAGAAAAAAGAATGCCCTCCTTTTTCGTGTACGGAACTTTAGAAAATCCCATTCATGCTGTAAATATGGCTGACAAACTGGCGGAAATTCAAAAAAAGCACTTTAATCCTTTTATCATTGGCATTGATGCGTGCTTAGGGCGTTTAAAAAGTGTAGGTGTGATTCAGATTGGAGAGGGCCCTGTGAAGCCTGGTGCTGGTGTGAATAAAGAACTTCCAGAGGTAGGGCATATGCATATTACAGGAATCGTCAATGTTAGCGGCTTTATGGAGTTCTTTGTCCTGCAGAATACAAGACTTCATCTTGTGATGAACATGGCCAAAACCATTGCGAACGGAATTTACAACGCAAACTTACTTTACAAACCAGAACGAACTATATCAAGATTTGATTCAGAACAAGAGAAAATAACATAAGGAGAGGATAATAAGGCTCCCCTCCTTTTCTTTTTTAAAAATATAATTGATAAAAATAAATAATCGTCACAATTAACCCTACTACAGCAATTCCTGGAAGTAAATTAGCTACGCGAATTTTGATAATGCCGGTAAGATTTAAACCAATAGCAAAAATCATGATTCCTCCAGTAGCTGTCATTTCTTTAATAAAGCTATCCATAAGAATCGGCGGAACAAATTGATCGATCTGTGTAGCAAATAGGGCGATTAGTCCTTGGTAAATTACAACTGGGATAGCCGAAAACAGGACGCCAATTCCAAGAGTAGTCGTTAAAATCAACGCAGTAAAACCATCAATTATCGACTTTGTGTAAAGCACATCATGATCGCCTCTAATCCCGCTGTCCAATGCGCCAATAATGGCCATGGCACCAATCACAAAAATAAGTGTAGCCGTGACAAATCCTTGAGAAATACTCCCCTGACCATTAGAGCCAATTTTCCTTTCCAACCAATCACCAAGTGCATTAAGCTTATTCTCCAAAGCAAAATACTCACCCAGAACAGCCCCAAATACAAGGCTGATAATAACGACTAGGAAATTCTCACCCTTTAAGGCCATTTGAAGGCCCAAAACCATGACAGCCAGTCCAATGGCATGCATGACAGTCCCTTTCATATTTTCAGGGATTTTATTAAGCATTTTCCCTAAAAGGGTACCAATAATAATCAATAATCCATTTACAAGCGTACCAAGTAGAAACATTTTTTCACCTTACTAGTTAAATTTCGACATACGAATGAAGTTAAAGATACACTACCATGAACGAGAGATAGATGACAATCATTTTTTCAAAATTTCGTTAATAGATAAGTAGAAATCTCCAAAAGCCAAAAAAATAAACCATCCTATGATGGCTTAAAAAAATTATTTACTTGTTTCAAGCAGTTCTAAAATCCGATCTAAATCTTCCTTGGAAAAGAACTCTATCTCAATTTTTCCTTTATTATTTGTTTGTTTTATATTAACCGTTGTTCCGAATCTCTCACGTAGGAAGGACTCTTGCTCTTTAATAAAAATATCCTTTTTAGGTGCAGGCTGTTTTGTTTCACGTGAAACATTATTGAGCTGTTGAATTAACTGTTCTAACTGCCGAACATTTAAGTTATCTTTAATGATTTTCTCAACTAACACCATAAGCTTCTCTTTACTTCTTAGCCCCAATAAGGCTCGGCCGTGGCCCATGGTGATTTTCCCTTCGGAGATCAGTGTCTGGATTTTTGGAGGCAAGGAGAGTAAGCGAATATGGTTTGCAATATGCGGCCGGCTTTTTCCAAGACGCTTTGCTAGTTCTTCTTGGGTAATCTTCAATTTTTCCATTAGAAGCTGGTAGGCAGCACCTTCTTCAATTGGGGTTAAATCCTCACGCTGCAGATTTTCTAATACAGCTAATTCCATCATCTGCTGTTCATTCAATTCTCTAACGACTACCGGAACCGTTTCTAATTTCGCCGCTTTTGCTGCGCGATACCGTCTTTCCCCTACAACAATTTCATAGCCCTTTAAGCTTTTCCGTGCGATGATTGGCTGCAAAATACCATGCTCTAGAATCGACTGGGTTAACTCTTCAATTGCTTCCTTCTCAAATATTTTACGAGGTTGATAAGGATTAGGACGCAGCTCTTTTAAATTGATTTCCCTAACTGATTCCTCTTTGGTCTCCATGTTGGAAAAAAAAGCGTTAAGCCCCTTCCCTAAACCTTTAGCCATTCGAAACCACTTCCTTTGCTAAATCTAAATACACCTCTGCACCACGTGATTTAGGATCATAAGTAATAATAGGTTCACCATGACTCGGCGCTTCACTAAGGCGGATATTTCTAGGAATGATTGTTTGATACACTTTATCCTGGAAATATTTTTTCACCTCTTCGATAACTTGAATGCCCAAATTTGTTCTCGCATCCAGCATCGTCAGTAACACGCCTTCAATTTTTAAATCATGATTTAAATGCTTCTGAACGAGGCGGACTGTGTTCAAAAGCTGGCTTAGCCCCTCGAGGGCGTAGTATTCACATTGAACTGGAATGATGACAGCATCAGATGCTGTAAAGGAATTTAATGTTAATAAGCCAAGAGATGGCGGACAATCAATAATAATGTAATCGAAGTTCTCTTTAATTTCCTCTAAGGCACGTTTTAAACGCACTTCCCTTGAAATCGTCGGCACTAATTCAATTTCTGCTCCAGCTAGTTGAATCGTTGCAGGAATAGCATATAAATTCTCAACTGTAGTTGGGCGAATAACCTTCGCAGCTTCTACATCATCTACTAACACATCATAAATACATTGATCAACATCTGCTTTCTCTATTCCTACCCCGCTTGTCGCATTCCCTTGAGGGTCAATATCTACTAGCAAAACCTTTTTTCCTATGTATGCTAAACAGGCACCAAGGTTCACGGATGTAGTCGTTTTTCCTACTCCACCTTTTTGGTTTGCAATTGCAATGACTTTGCCCACGATATCACCTACTTTCATCTATAAATAAACTTCTATGAATATATTTAAGACTTCGAAATTACTGTCAAACTATTAAAAAGGCAATCATGTATTCTATTTTAACATGAAAAAGACGAGAGAATAAATTTTAATTGATAAAATGCAATCTTCTAAATTGAACATAATCTGAATGAAAGGAATAGCAAGTATTAAGGGGAGATTTAACTTGAGGAGTAGTCGAAGCTTATGATCAAAAAATGAGGATAAAATCGAGCTTCATGAAAGATTCATAGTACGTGTTTTCAACTGTACCCTTACTAAACGAGAGTCATGAACACTTCATAGTGCGCATTTTCGACTGTACCCTTGCAAAACGAGAGTCATGAACAC
>NZ_JBALNX010000034.1:0-19340 GCF_036962035.1 Bacillus sp. JJ1773 | reverse complement strand
CTTCATAGTGCGCATTTTCAGGTGAACCCTTGCAAAATGAGCTTCATGAACGCTTTATATTCCGCGTTTTAAGGTGAACCCTAACAATCATTGGAATTCATACAGCATAATAGACACCCATGCAAAAAACATGAGAAATTAAACGATGGACTGTTTAATTTCTCATGAGTATATAAGATATTCATTATTTCTTTTTTGGAATTTTAATGGTTATTTGATAGAATTCATCAAATTCTTCTTCATGCGAGTCTAGGTTAATACCGCTATCTGAAACCATAGATAAGGATTGACGGATTGTATTAACAGCAATTCTCATATCCTTGCTAAACGCTTTTCTTTTCGGTTTTGGCTTCGGGTTATTTTGTTCTAAAAGACGAACAACCCGGTCTTCCGTTTGCTTTACATTTAGATTTTTATCAATAATTTCCTCTAGAAGCTTCACTTGCTTTTCAGGATCCTTAAGCGGGATGAGTGATCTGGCATGGCGCTCAGTAATCGCTTTACATAATAAAGCATCCTGAACCTCTTGAGGCAACTTTAATAACCGGAGCTTATTTGCAACGGTTGATTGCCCTTTTCCTAAGCGCTGAGCTAATGCTTCCTGGGTTAAATGATGTAACTCCAATAGCTTCCCATATGCGATTGCTTCTTCAATTGGAGACAATTCTTCCCTCTGCAGGTTTTCAATCAAGGCAACAGAAGCTGTTTCTGTATCATTTAGATTTTTGATGATGGCAGGAGCTTCCTCCCAGCCTAGCTTCTTCATGGCACGCCATCTGCGCTCACCTGCGATAATTTCAAACTGCCCATTCTCAAATTCCCGAACAACAATCGGCTGAATGATGCCATGAGTATGTATGGTTCGTGACAGTTCTTCAATTCTATCCTCATCAAATACCGTTCTTGGCTGAAAACGGTTAGGAACAATATGATCTATGGGGATTTTCTTAATTTCCTCATATTCCCCAATCTTCTCAACATCTATTTCTTCTTGTTTTTCTATTTCAACTTGTTCTCCCTTTTCGCCTAGGCCAAAAAAGCGTGAAAAAGAATGCTTCATCACCCTGCACCACCTTTACGAAACTCCCTATTACATATTCTCTATAAAATTGACAAGTCCTGCTGAAAATCAGGATTTTATTTTTCCAATTATCTTAAATGAGACATGGAACCTGTACCCTTATCCCTACTAATTATGCCACAATTCTTTGAAAAGTGTAATCCTATTCAATTGGAGTCTTGTTTGGGGTACCTGGTTTCCTAGGATATTTTTTGGGTGTAGCCTTTTCTTTGTGAATAATTAATAGATTGCGTTCGCTATCTTCCTGTGGGAGCGTGAAAGAAAATGATTGATGAGGTTTTCCACCTAGGATGGAAATGGCCTTTTTCCCCACTTCTAGTTCTTCATCAGCACTAGCACCCTTCATCGCGATAAATGTACCGCCGACTTTTACTAGCGGCATACATAGCTCACTTAAAACAGAAAGCCTTGCAACTGCACGGGCAGTAACGACATCATATGATTCACGGTGCTCTTTTTTCTGACCAAATGTTTCCGCTCGGTCATGAATTAATTGAACGTCCTTTAAGCCAAGTTCCTTTGTTAAATGCTCTAAGAAGCCAATCCGTTTATTAAGAGAATCGACAATCGTAACCCGCAGCTCTGGAAATGCAATTTTAATTGGAAGACTTGGGAAACCCGCTCCTGCTCCTACATCGCAAATATGTAACGGCTTCGTAAAGTCAAAATAAAAGGCTGCTGAGATCGAATCATAAAAATGCTTTAAATAAACCTCTGGCTTATCTGTAATCGCCGTAAGGTTCATTTTCTCGTTCCATTCCACTAATAAGGTAAAATATTTCTCATATTGATCTAATTGCTGAGGCGAGAGGGAGATCCCCTTCGCCGCCAGCGCTTCAATAAATTGTTCTGTATTCATTCGCCAATCCTTTCTCAAGCTATGAAATGGCAAGCTTTATTCGTTTGTGACTTTTGCAATTCGGCCCTGTTCAATATAAATAAGCAAAATAGAAATATCGGCAGGATTGACTCCTGAAATTCTAGAAGCTTGTGCAATGGATAATGGCATGACTTCTTTTAAATTATGTTTTGCCTCTTTTGCCAGACCAGTAATCGCGTCATAATCAATATTCTCAGGGATTCTTTTGTCTTCCATTTTCTTTAATCGTTCTACCTGCTGCAATGATTTATCAATATAGCCTTCATACTTAATTTGAATTTCCACTTGCTCTTTTACTTCTTGATCCAGATTTTCTTCCCCAGGAGCGAGCTGCCAAATATGCTCATAGGACATTTCTGGTCTTTTCAGCAGGTCTGAGGCCCGGATTCCGTCTTTTAATTCGCTGCCTCCAAGGCTTTTGATGATTTCCTGAACGTCCTTTGATGGCTTTAAAATAATTCCTTTTAACCGTTCGATTTCATTTTCAATCGATTGTTTTTTAGAAAGGAACTTTTGATAGCGTTCTTCACTGATAAGACCAACAGAATGACCAATTTCCGTTAATCGCAGATCAGCATTATCATGGCGAAGCAATAAGCGGTATTCTGCACGAGAAGTGAGTAATCGATAAGGCTCCTGCGTCCCTTTTGTAATCAGGTCATCAATCATAACCCCGATATAGGCATCCGAACGGCTCAAAATGACCTCTTCCTTGTCAAATACGTTCATAGCCGCATTGATTCCAGCCATGAGGCCCTGTGCACCTGCTTCTTCATAGCCTGATGTTCCATTAATTTGCCCAGCTGTATATAAATTCTTTACCCTCTTCGTCTCTAATGTTGGCCAAAGCTGAGTCGGTCTGACGGAATCATATTCAATCGCATAGCCTGCGCGCATCATCTGGGCATTTTCCAAGCCAGGGACACTGCGGATCAAATCATGCTGTACTTCTTCTGGCAAGCTTGTCGATAAGCCTTGAACATAGACCTCTTGCGTATTTCGTCCTTCAGGCTCCAGGAAAATTTGGTGGCGCGGCTTGTCGTTAAAGCGAACAATCTTATCCTCAATGGATGGGCAATAACGCGGCCCCTTTCCTTGGATCATCCCGGAATACATCGGGGAACGATGCAGGTTAGCCTCAATAATTTGGTGTGTGCGTTCACTTGTATAGGTTAGCCAGCATGGCAGCTGGTCTGTTATAAATTTTGTCGTCTCATATGAGAAGGCAAGCGGTGCATCATCACCAGGCTGAATTTCTGTTTTACTGTAATCAATCGTATTGCTGTTCACACGAGGAGGTGTACCTGTTTTAAAGCGTTCTAATTCAAAGCCGATTTCCTCTAGATGCTCAGAAAGCTTGATAGAAGGTTGCTGATTGTTCGGACCGCTTGAATATTTTAGTTCGCCCAGGATGATTTCTCCTCTTAAAAAGGTCCCTGTTGTAATGATTACAGCTTTCGCATGATAAACAGCGCCTGTTTGGGTGATCACACCTTTACATACACCATCTTCAATGATTAGTTGTTCAACCATTCCTTGGATAAGAGTAAGGTTTGATTGACTTTCGAGTGCCTTCTTCATTTCATGCTGATAGGCAAATTTATCAGCCTGTGCACGCAACGCTCTGACAGCAGGCCCTTTTCCTGTATTCAGCATGCGCATTTGAATATAGGTTTTATCTAGATTCTTTGCCATTTCGCCGCCTAAAGCGTCTATTTCTCTTACGACGGTTCCTTTTGCCGGACCTCCAATAGAGGGATTACACGGCATAAAGGCAATCATATCTAAATTAATGGTGACGACTAATGTCTTCGCGCCAATGCGGGCAGACGCAAGGCCAGCCTCACAGCCTGCATGACCAGCCCCGACCACAATGACATCATATGTTCCAGCTTCATATGGCATGATGCTGCCTCCTTTTTTTACTTTAGCTTTAGTTTTGGACAAAAATTTCTTGGCCGAATAACGGCCGCATTCGGACAATTTCCTCTGGATTCCGCTTTTCCTGTCCAAATAACAAGAATTAAAAAAGCATCTATTTTCCTAAACAGAACTGCGAGAATAACTGGTCAATTAAGCTTTCATGGACGCTGTCTCCGATGATTTCTCCAAGCAGTTCCCATGTTCTTGTAAAGTCAATTTGTACAATATCAATAGGGGTTCCCATTTCTACTGCCATTAAAGCATCTTCCATTGCACTTAACGCTTGATTCAATAAGGCAATATGGCGGGAATTCGAAACATACGTCATATCCCTTGATTCGATCGAGCCCTCAAAAAAGAGAGAAGCAATCGCTTCTTCCAGCTCATCTACTCCCCTATCCTCTAATAAGGATGTTGTGACAAGCTTATGGTTCCGAGAAAGGTTCCGAACACGATCCATATCAATGCTTTGAGGAAGATCGGTTTTATTCACAATGACGATAACGTCCATACCTTCGACAGCTTTAAATAAATTCTCGTCCTCTTCCGTAAATTCATCAGAGAAATTCAGAACAAGCAAAATAAGGTCCGCTTCCTTTAACACCTGCCGGGACCTTTCAACGCCGATTCGTTCGACTATATCCTCAGTTTCCCTTATCCCTGCTGTGTCCAATAAACGTAATGGCACACCGCGAACATTCACATACTCTTCAATCACATCACGAGTCGTTCCAGGAATGTCTGTTACGATTGCCTTATTTTCTTGAACAAGACTATTCAACAAAGAGGATTTTCCTACATTTGGACGCCCTACAATGACGGTCGATAATCCTTCACGTAATATTTTCCCCTGATGCGAGGTACGAAGCAGCTTTTCAATCTCCCCTTTAACATATGAGCCCTTTTCTAATAGGAGCTGATGGGTCATTTCCTCCACATCATCATATTCAGGATAATCAATGTTTACCTCAACATGAGCGAGCGTCTCTAATATTTCCTGACGAAGCTTCCGAATAAGCTTCGAAAGTCTGCCTTCCATTTGTCCAAGAGCCACATTCATCGCCCGATCCGTTTTTGCCCGAATTAAGTCCATGACAGCTTCAGCCTGAGATAAATCAATCCGTCCATTTAAGAAGGCTCTCTTCGTAAACTCCCCAGGCTCCGCAAGTCTAGCCCCATGACTCAGAACAAGCTGAAGCACCCGATTGACAGAAGCAATTCCTCCGTGGCAATTTATTTCAACGACATCCTCTTTCGTGAAAGTTTTAGGGCCCTTCATAACCGAGACCATGACTTCTTCTGCTATTTCATTCGTCCTTGGATCAACCATATGCCCATAATGGATCGTATGAGAGGCAACCTCTTTCAGTCTTTTACCGCTAACACCTCTAAACATTTTATCAGCAATCGGAATTGCTTCATCCCCGCTTAACCGAACGATCGCGATCGCTCCCTCGCCCATAGGCGTCGATATGGCTGCAATTGTATCTAATTCCATTACACTCCACCTCTTTTCATTAAAAGCTTTATTTATCTATAAAGTGAAACTTCAATCAGTGGGGGTTTTCTTTCATCCCCCACTGATTGTTAGTTGAACCAATCGGGCCTTTACGGGCTGTTGACCCCCACTTAGAAATTTTTGTTTTACTCGACTTCTTGAAGTGGAGGTCTTACAGCCCGTTAATCTGCGATAAACGTTACTTCCTGTGATTTCTACAAAATAATAGAATATCATATGCCTTTTTATTAGAAAACAAGTTTGTCTTCCTCTTCTTGCTTTAAATAAAACTTGTCCACAGCATTTATATTTTCAAAAACCTTTTATTTATCCACAGTTTTCAAATTAGGTATACTATATTTTATCTTATCCACATGTGAATAACAATAAAGCAGCCGTATCCTATGAAAAGAATTGATGCAATGAATTTTTAGAACAAAAAAAAGAACCCAATCACGAGATTGGGTTCCTGCTTATTTAACGGGTGTAATGACGAGATGACGATGCGGGTCATTTCCGCTTGAATACGTTTTTATCCTTTTATTATCAGCTAGAGCAGTATGAATGACCTTTCTTTCATATGAAGGCATCGGTTCTAAAGTAACAGTTTGACCTGTCTTTATCGCCTTTTGCGCCAATCGTCCAGCTAACTGAATAAGTGTATCATTTCGCCTTTTCCGATAATCCTCCGCATCCAGTAATACATTAATGTATTGTTCCGAATAGCGGTTCATAACTAATTGTGTTAAATACTGCAAAGAATTTAAAGTCTGACCCCTTTTTCCAATAAGCAGAGCAATTTTTTCCCCTGTTAAAATGAATTCGATGTTTCTCCCGCTGCCAATTACCTCTATTTCAATCGCAGCGCCCATCTTTTCACTTACATCTAATAGGAATTTCTTGCCTTCTTCAATTGGGTCTATTTTCATAACAGCTTTCACAATTGCAGGTCGTGAACCAAAGATGCCAAAGATCCCTTTTTTGCCTTCATCGACGATTGTAATTTCTGCACGTTCTTCCGTTGTCTGCAACTGAGCTAGAGCCGACTTTACTGCTTCCTCGACGGTCTGTCCTGTAGCAGTTACTTGTTTCACTTTTTTGCTCCTCCTGCTTTACCGGTTGCTGTAGCTTTCAGCTCCGGACCTTTAATAAAATACGTCTGAACGATCATAAAAATATTACCGACTACCCAGTACAATGAAAGGGCAGCTGGGAAGTTAATAGCAAAAACAACGATCATTATCGGCATGAGCCAAAGCATCATCGCCATTTGCGGATTTTGATTAGCTGTACCTGCCATCATCATTTTTTGCTGAATAAATGTTGTTACACCAGCAATTAGCGGCAAAAGATAAATTGGATCTGGAGCACCTAGTTCAAACCATAAAAAGGAATGTAACTTAATCTCCTGAGTACGGGATATAGCATGGTAGAATCCAATCAGTACTGGCATTTGAATGATTAATGGAAAACATCCAGCTAAAGGGTTGACCCCATGCTGCTGGAATAGCGCCATGGTTTCTTGCTGCAGCTTTTGTTGGGTTTTTTGATCTTTTGAACTGTATTTTTCTTTTAATTTTGCCATTTCTGGCTGCAATGCCTGCATTGCCTTAGAACTTTTCGTTTGTTTAATCATTAAAGGAAGCATGAATAAGCGGACAATAATGGTGACAATGATAATCGATAAACCAAAGCTGCCACCAGCAAATTCAGCAACTTTTATGATGAAAAGTGAAAGCGGGTAAACTATGTACTGATTCCAAAAGCCTTCACTTTCGGATGTAATCGGCACGTTAATATCCATACAGCCTGATAAAAGCGCTGTTAAGAAGATCAGACCGACTACTAGAAGTATTCTTTTCTTCAAACGATTTTTCCTCCTTACTGCTAAGAAAATTTATCTATTGTATGTTTATTCCCAAGTTTGTCACCTTCTAAATATATAAATGCAATTCAGAAGATTATGGAAAACAAAACTACATATATTTTAACATTATTAATAAAGCATGTCTTTAAAGAAAACACTTCTTCTTAAGACTGTTTATCAGCCATTCCTGGCTTAGGCTTAACCATAACCTTTGACAGCTTTAATACATGAATTAAACTGTTCTTAATTTCATGGAAATCCATATCAGCAACAGGCTTTCTTGCAATAATAATATAGTCGAAAGGATGTTTTAATTCATTCTCTAGTTCGTGGAAAGCTTGACGAACATAGCGCTTGATCTGATTTCTAGTTACGGCGTTGCCAATTTTCTTACTCACTGAAAGACCAATTCGAAAGTGCTCCTGACCTGGCTTATTAAGTGAGTAAACAACAAATTGCCGATTGGCAAATGACTTGCCTTTTTTAAAGGCGTCTTGAAATTCTTTATTCTTTTTCACTCTAAATTCTTTTTTCATCTTCTCTTACCTCTCTAACAAGCGGAAGACTCTGTATTTAATTGATTATGGAAAAAAAGACCACTGACGTTTCAGTGGCCTAAGCAGATAATACTTTTCTTCCTTTACGGCGGCGGCGAGCTAAGACGTTACGTCCGTTTGGCGTGCTCATGCGGCTGCGGAATCCATGAACTTTACTTCTTTTACGTGCTTTTGGTTGGTAAGTTCTTTTCATTATATGACACCTCCCTGAGGAATAGCTGTTAAAGACAGTCCTACTAATTATAAAGATGTAACTAGAATGTTGTCAACTGGTAGAAATTCGTAAGTCTGCATTCTAAACTAACTCAATTCTTACAAAAAGATCCACCAAGAAATTTTACCCTCTTTTTGAATCTCTGTCACTTAAAAATTTTGTTTTTAAGAAAGTAAATTTCTCCACTTTTATAAATTGACACCCGAATAGCCTGCGAATCTTAGGTTGTGGATAATTTTTCGACACGTTTTTTATTATCCACAACACATATCGACAGCTTTTTCACACAAACACCCCTTGTGGACAATTTAAATCCACACACTCTTAGACTTGTGGATAGATTCTTAAAAACCATTGCACCTCTTAGGAATATCTGTTATCATATTTGTGTTTTCACACTTAATAAATCATTGTGCATAACTTCGTTATCCACAGATTGTGGATAACATGTGGATGAGTTATTCTTTAAGGTTGTAAAACCTTGTCCACAGCTAGTGGATATTGTCGAAATCCTTCTTCTTTTCCTTATTATATGTTTTTCCACATACATGAGTCTGTATATTTATTAATATGTAGGTTGTACTGCTTGTATAGCCTATATTTTTTTGGTGCCTATCATTCTAATACACTAATAAAAAGTGATTATTGGCCTACTACGTTCTACCTGCTTAAGGAAATTTCTTTAAAAGTAACTGGCAAAGGAGGGCTATCTATTGGAGAACATTGCGGATCTTTGGAATAATGCACTGACCAGCATAGAAAAGAAAATAAGCAAACCGAGTTATGAAACATGGCTAAAGTCAACGAAAGCTCACTCTCTTCAAGGTGACACGTTAACGATTACTGCGCCGAATGAGTTTGCCCGTGATTGGCTGGAAGAGCGCTATTCCCAATTGATCTCTGGAATTCTCTATGACATAACTGGAGAAGAATTAGGAGTAAAATTTATTATTCCTCAAAATCAAAATGAAGAAGCGCTTAATTTTCCAAACCCGCCTAGAAAAGCGGATAAAGAGGATGAACATCCTGAACTGCCATTAAACATGCTTAATCCTAAATATACATTTGATACGTTTGTTATTGGCTCAGGAAACCGATTTGCGCATGCTGCCTCATTAGCAGTAGCTGAAGCACCAGCTAAAGCATACAACCCTTTATTTATTTATGGGGGAGTCGGACTTGGAAAAACTCACCTTATGCACGCCATTGGCCATTATGTGTTAGATCATAACCCGTCAGCTAAGGTTGTATACTTATCATCAGAGAAATTTACGAATGAATTTATTAACTCCATTCGTGATAATAAGGCCGTCGATTTCCGCAATAAATATCGAAAAGTGGATGTATTGTTAATTGATGATATTCAGTTTTTAGCAGGAAAAGAATCAACTCAAGAGGAATTTTTCCATACCTTTAATACATTACATGAGGAAAGCAAGCAAATAATTATATCCAGTGATCGGCCGCCAAAGGAAATCCCAACCCTTGAAGATAGGCTTCGCTCCAGGTTTGAATGGGGGCTTATTACTGATATCACGCCTCCAGATCTTGAAACAAGGATTGCTATTTTGCGCAAAAAGGCGAAAGCTGAAGGACTAGATATACCAAATGAAGCTATGCTATATATTGCCAATCAGATTGACTCTAATATTCGTGAATTAGAGGGCGCTCTTATTCGCGTTGTTGCGTACTCATCCTTAATTAATAAAGACATAAATGCCGATTTGGCAGCTGAGGCTCTTAAAGATATTATTCCAAGCTCAAAGCCAAAAGTGATTACGATACTTGATATTCAGCGTGTTGTCGGGGAACACTATAATGTGAAGCTAGAAGATTTTAAAGCGAAGAAAAGAACAAAATCTGTTGCATTTCCTAGACAAATTGCCATGTATTTATCGCGGGAATTAACAGACTTCTCTTTGCCTAAAATTGGAGAAGAGTTTGGAGGACGGGATCATACAACCGTGATCCATGCTCATGAAAAAATCTCTAAACTCGTGCAATCAGATACTCAATTTCAAAAAGAAATAAAAGAGATTCATGAAATACTAAAAATATAGTGTGCATAACATCAACTAGCTTATACACAGTCTGTCCACATGTGGATAGGCTGTGTTTCCATAAAAAATTGCAGTTATCCACATGTTAACAAGCCCTACTAGTACTTCTAGTATTTTTTAAAAGAAAAATATATAACTAATATAATAAAAAAAGTTTAGACGGAGGATTAAGAAATGAGATTTATAATCCAACGGGATCGATTAGTTCAAGGTGTTCAGGATGTTATGAAGGCCGTAACGAGCCGAACTACTATTCCAATTTTAACGGGTATCAAAATTGTAGCGACATCTGAAGGAGTAACGTTAACAGGCAGTGATTCAGATATATCGATTGAATCATTTATTCCTAAAGAAGAAGCTGGAAATGAAATTGCTGAAATCAAGCAAGCAGGCTCCATTGTGCTCCAGGCTAAGTTTTTTAGCGAAATTGTTAAGAAGCTGCCAACGGATACGGTTGAAATGCATGTGGAAAACCAGCTACAAACAGTCATCCGCTCTGGAAAATCTGAATTTAAATTAAATGGTTTAGATGCGGAGGACTATCCGTTATTACCGCAAATCTCGGAAGAAAATGTGTTTAAGATTCCAACCGATCTTCTTAAAGCGTTGATTCGCCAAACGGTATTTTCAGTGTCCACCTCAGAAACACGCCCCATCTTGACAGGTGTAAACTGGAGAGTGGAAAATGGGGAATTAACCTGTATTGCAACAGATAGCCATCGCTTAGCGCTTCGAAAAGCAAGAATAGAAACAGAAGCTGCAGAAAATTACAATGTCGTTATTCCAGGAAAGAGCTTAAGTGAATTAAGCAAAATTTTGGATGATCATAATGATCCAGTTGAAATTGTCATTACAGAAAATCAAGTTTTATTTAAAGCCAAGCACCTATTATTTTTCTCAAGATTACTTGAAGGTAATTATCCTGATACATCCAGATTGATCCCGACAGAAAGTAAAACAGATATTGTCGTCAATACGAAGGAGTTTTTACATGCGATTGATCGTGCTTCACTATTAGCAAGAGAAGGACGAAATAATGTCGTTAAATTTACAACGATTGACGCAGGGGTTATTGAAATATCTTCTAATACACCAGAAATCGGACATGTTGTCGAAGAATTACAAAGCCAATCTGTAGAAGGTGAGGATTTAAAAATCTCCTTCAGCGCCAAATTTATGATGGATGCACTTAAAACACTAGAGGGTTCAGAAATTAAGATTAGTTTCACGGGAGCCATGAGACCATTTGTTATTCGACCAATTAATGACGATTCCATTCTCCAGCTGATTTTGCCGGTTAGAACGTATTAATAAACAAGAAGGGCTGCCAGCATAAGAGCTGGTAGCTTTTCTTTGTATAATCGCTAAATTTTTAGTAAAATAGAATTTTAGGGTACATTCTAGAAATTGTTTTGATTTTATGGGAAAAATAAGGGAAGAAAGCTTTTATTTTCTTTTGACAAAAAATCAAACAATCGAGGAAGTGAAAAGATGACAGAAATCAAAATTGATACGGAATATATTACATTGGGTCAATTTCTTAAAGTAGCTGAGGTTATTCAGTCTGGCGGGATGGCCAAGTGGTTTTTAAGTGAATATGAAGTATTCGTAAATGGAGAGCAGGACCAAAGAAGAGGAAGAAAGCTCCGAACTGGAGATAAAGTTCAAATCAAGGACTTTGGGTCATTTACGATTGTTTAAAAAATAGGCCTTCTGTAGCAGAGAGCTATGCTAAAGGATGTAGGTCCATGTATATAGAGCAATTGCTGTTAAAAAATTACCGGAACTATGAAGGATTAGAAGTCCAGTTTGAAAATAAGGTGAATGTCATATTGGGTGAGAATGCACAAGGAAAAACAAACGTCATGGAATCCATATATGTATTAGCCATGGCAAAATCGCATCGTACCTCAAATGATAAAGAACTTATTCGCTGGGACCAAGAGTATGCTAAAATAGAAGGTAGGGTCCAAAAAAATAGAGGTTCCTTGCCGATGCAATTAGTTATCTCCAAAAAGGGAAAAAAGGCTAAGTGCAACCATATTGAACAGCAAAAATTAAGTCAATACGTGGGAAATATGAATGTCGTCATGTTTGCTCCCGAAGATCTCCATCTTGTAAAGGGAAGCCCGCAGGTAAGACGGCGTTTTATCGACATGGAAATAGGGCAAGTTTCTCCCATCTATCTCCATGATGTTAGCCAGTATCAAAAAATACTGCAGCAAAGAAATCACTATTTAAAGCAGCTCCAAATAAAAAAACAAACGGATCAAACAATGCTGGATATCCTGACAGAGCAGTTTATTCAAACTGCCGTCAAAATCGTGAAAAAGCGCTTCGAATTTCTGCAGCTGCTTGAAAATTGGGCAATGCCGATTCATGAAGGAATATCAAGAGGGCTTGAATCGTTGAAAATAGAGTACAAGCCATCGGCAGATGTATCAGATGAGCAAGATTTGTCGAAAATGATAAAAGTATACGAAGATAAGTTTGGAAAAATAAAAAATAGAGAAATTGAACGTGGTGTTACGATGTTCGGCCCTCATCGGGATGATCTTACTTTTTATGTAAATGGGCGCGATGTACAAACCTTTGGCTCACAAGGGCAGCAGCGAACAACAGCTTTATCTGTTAAGCTCGCAGAAATTGAGCTTATTCATTCTGAGATTGGTGAATATCCCCTATTGCTTCTTGATGATGTACTTTCAGAACTTGATGATTATCGGCAATCACATTTATTAAATACGATTCAAGGAAAAGTACAAACCTTTGTCACAACAACAAGTGTTGATGGAATTGATCATAAGACCTTAAAAGAGGCAGCTGCTTTCAGGGTGGAAGCTGGAAGCGTGAAAAAGATTCAATGAGGTGAGCATTTGTACATCCATGTCGGAGAAGATATATTAGTTCGTTCCAAGGATATTGTCGCTATTGTTGATAAGCAAAGTGTTCACTCTTCTAAAATGATAGAAGAGTTTTTAGAGCGCCAGAAGCACTCTGTCATAAACCTCTCCAAAGGTTCTTATAAATCAGTGGTCATTACCACGAAGGAAATCTACTTTTCCCCACTGGCATCAGGTACATTAAAAAAGCGTTCCGCGAAATCTGCAATTTAAAATAAAGATAATAGTTTGGCGAAATAGAATAAGGATTAGCCAGGCTTTTTTATAGATAATTGATATTTGATAGTAATGCAAATGAAAGTGTAGGTGATCGATGTGTCAATGGAGCAAAAGGCAGTGCAGGAAGAGTCTTATGATGCCAATCAGATACAGGTTTTAGAAGGTCTAGAAGCGGTTCGTAAGCGTCCAGGGATGTATATTGGTTCTACAAGTGCTAAAGGTTTGCACCATCTCGTATGGGAAATTGTAGACAACAGTATTGACGAAGCATTAGCCGGATATTGTTCAGAGATTAATGTGTGCATCGAGAAAGATAATAGTATAACCGTCATCGATAACGGACGTGGTATCCCTGTCGATACTCAGGAAAAAATGGGCCGTCCAGCTGTTGAAGTTATTATGACCGTTCTCCATGCTGGAGGGAAATTCGGCGGCGGCGGATATAAGGTTTCCGGCGGGCTGCATGGTGTAGGTGCTTCTGTTGTTAATGCACTTTCCACTGAATTAGAAGTATTTGTTCATCGGGATGGACATATTCACTATATTAAATTTGAGCGTGGCGTTACGTGTGGGGATATAAAGATCATCGGAGAAACCGATCATACAGGGACAACGATACATTTCAGGCCAGATCCGGAGATCTTCACTGAAACACTTGAATACGACTTTGATACACTGGCAAACCGTATTCGGGAATTAGCCTTCTTAAATCGCGGCCTCCAAATTAACATTGAGGATAAGCGAGAAGATGGCAAGAAGCTAGAATATATGTATGAGGGCGGAATCAAGTCGTACGTTGAGCATTTAAATCGTTCAAAGGAAGTCCTTCACGAGGAACCGATTTATATTGAGGGCGAGCGTGATGGAATTAATGTTGAAGTATCCATCCAGTACAATGATGGGTATACAAGCAATATTTATTCCTTTGCCAATAATATTAATACGTATGAAGGCGGAACCCATGAAGTCGGTTTCAAAACAGCTTTAACAAGGGTTATTAATGACTATGCAAGAAGAAGTGGGATTTTCAAAGAAAATGATGCCAATCTTTCAGGGGAAGATGTCCGCGAAGGAATTACGGCTATTATATCCATTAAGCATCCGGACCCTCAATTTGAAGGACAAACAAAAACAAAGCTAGGGAACTCTGAGGCCCGTGCGATTACAGATACTGTTTTTTCTGAGGCATTAGACAAATTCCTGCTAGAGAACCCGGCTGTTGCGAGAAAAATCGTTGAAAAAGGGCTAATGGCTGCCCGTGCAAGATTAGCAGCTAAAAAGGCTCGTGAATTAACAAGACGGAAAAGTGCATTAGAAGTATCAAGCTTACCTGGTAAATTAGCGGATTGTTCTTCAAAGGATGCATCCATCTCTGAATTATATATTGTTGAGGGTGATTCAGCGGGCGGATCCGCCAAACAAGGGCGTGATCGCCATTTCCAAGCCATTCTTCCGCTAAGAGGGAAAATCCTCAATGTTGAGAAAGCTAGACTGGATCGAATTCTTTCAAACAACGAAGTAAGAGCCATGATTACAGCAGCTGGAACGGGCATTGGTGATGACTTTGATATTTCGAAAGCGCGATACCACAAGATTGTTATCATGACCGATGCGGATGTTGATGGTGCCCATATTCGTACTTTACTATTAACCTTCTTCTATCGTTATATGAGACAAATCCTTGAAGCGGGATATATTTATATCGCTCAGCCACCTTTATACAAAATCCAGCAAGGTAAACGGATTGAGTATGCCTACAATGAAAGTCAGCTGGAAGAAGTTATGGGGAGCTTGCCAAGCAGTCCTAAACCAAATGTACAGCGTTACAAAGGGTTAGGAGAAATGAATCCAGAGCAGCTTTGGGAAACAACGATGAATCCAGAAACAAGAACTTTATTGCAGGTAAATCTTGAAGATGCGATTGAAGCGGATGAAACCTTTGAAATCCTTATGGGTGATAAAGTGGAACCTCGCCGTCAATTCATTGAAGAAAATGCATTATATGTTAAGAACCTAGATATTTGATTGAGACCCAGGGTAGATGGCTATTATTCTATCCTGGTTTTATATACGTGAAGTGCAAAGGGAGCTACTTTTGATATTTAGGCTACCTTTTATCATAGAAACTATTCATCGGGAATTTTCACCTATGGATAGATTGAGAAATAGTTGTTCACATAAAGGAGGTTCTTTACATGGCTGAAACTCCGAAGCCCTCAGTAAAAGAGATTAATATAAGTCAGGAAATGCGTTCATCCTTTCTTGACTATGCGATGAGTGTTATTGTATCTCGTGCTTTACCAGATGTACGAGATGGATTAAAGCCGGTTCACCGCCGGATTTTATACGCAATGCATGATCTTGGCATGCATTCAGACAAGCCTTATAAGAAATCAGCTCGTATCGTTGGGGATGTTATTGGTAAGTATCATCCGCATGGTGACTCTGCTGTTTATGAAACAATGGTGCGGATGGCTCAGGACTTTAACTACCGTTATATGCTTGTAGATGGGCATGGCAACTTTGGTTCTGTCGATGGGGATTCTGCAGCAGCGATGCGTTATACGGAAGCTCGTATGTCCAAAATCTCGATGGAGCTTTTAAGAGATATTAATAAAGACACAATTGATTATCAGGATAACTATGATGGGGAAGAGAGAGAGCCCGTTGTTTTGCCGGCTAGATTCCCGAATTTATTAGTGAATGGTACATCAGGAATAGCTGTTGGAATGGCAACGAATATCCCTCCGCATCAGCTTGGCGAAGTCATTGATGGAGTTCTTGCCATTAGTAAGGATCCTGATATGACAATTCCGGAGCTGATGGATATTATTCCGGGACCGGATTTCCCTACAGCTGGGATGATTCTCGGCCGAAGCGGCATCCGCAAGGCTTATGAAACAGGAAGAGGCTCTATTACATTAAGAGCAAAAGTAGATATCGAACAAAAAGCAAATGGCAGAGAAGTCATTATTGTCAATGAAATTCCTTATCAAGTGAATAAAGCGAAGCTGATTGAAAGAATCGCTGAGCTGGTCAGAGATAAAAAGATTGACGGGATTACCGATTTGCGTGATGAATCCGACCGTAACGGTATGCGGATTGTCATTGAAGTTCGCAGAGATGCTAATGCAAGTGTATTATTGAACAATCTATATAAGCAAACGGCGATGCAGACGAGCTTCGGAATCAATTTGCTTGCTCTCGTTGATGGGGAACCGAAAGTACTGAATTTAAAGCAATGTTTAGAGTATTACCTCAATCACCAGAAGGTCGTAATCCGCCGCAGAACAGAGTTTGAATTAAGAAAAGCGGAAGCGCGTGCTCATATTCTTGAAGGCTTAAGAATTGCACTCGATCATTTGGATGAAGTAATTGCATTAATTCGCGGCTCTCAAACAACGGATATTGCCAGAGAAGGATTAATGTCTAAATTTAATCTTTCTGAGAAGCAAGCTCAGGCAATTCTAGATATGCGTCTACAACGTTTAACAGGCTTAGAGCGTGAAAAAATTGAAGATGAATATGCAAGCTTAGTTAAACTAATTGCCGAGCTGAAAGCGATATTAGCGGATGAGGAAAAGGTACTCGAAATTATCCGTGAAGAATTGCTTGAAATTAAAGAAAGATTTAATGATGAGCGCCGCACGGAAATCGTTGCAGGGGGCATTGAGCAAATTGAAGATGAAGATCTTATTCCTCGTGAAAATATCGTCATCACTCTAACTCATAAAGGCTATATTAAACGTCTGCCGGTTTCTACTTACCGTGCCCAAAAGCGTGGTGGCCGTGGAATTCAAGGCATGGGGACAAATGAAGATGATTTTGTTGAGCATTTAATGACAACATCAACCCATGACACAATCTTGTTCTTCACGAACAAAGGGAAGGTATATCGTTCTAAAGGATATGAAATTCCTGAATTTAGCCGTACAGCGAAAGGAATTCCAATTGTTAACTTGCTTAGCGGCATCGAGAAGGATGAATGGGTAAACGCTATTATCCCTATTGAAGAATTTGTAGATGATTGGTTCTTATTCTTTACAACTAAGCAAGGGATTTCTAAGCGCTCCCCTCTTACTTCCTTTGCCAATATTAGAAATAATGGGTTAATTGCCATTAATTTAAGAGAAGATGATGAGCTGATTTCTGTACGCTTAACAGATGGACAGAAGGAAATTATTATTGGAACGAAAAATGGTTTACTCATTCGTTTCCCTGAAGATGATGTCCGTTCAATGGGACGTACCGCAACAGGGGTTAAAGGAATAAGCTTAAGCGGTGATGATGAAGTAGTGGGAATGGAAGTGTTGGAGGAGAATTCCCAAATACTAATTGTTACGAAAAACGGTTATGGTAAACGTACACCTTCCGAAGAATATCGTATTCAAGGAAGAGGCGGAAAAGGAATTAAAACATGTAATGTTACCGAGAAAAATGGAAATCTCGTTTCCATGAGAGCGGTCACTGGCGAAGAAGACTTAATGTTAATTACGACTGGCGGTGTCCTAATCCGCATGGCTGTTAGTGATATTTCGACAATGGGACGTAACACGCAAGGTGTCAGACTCATTCGTTTAGACGAAAACATAGATGAATTTGTCGCTACTGTTGCCAAGGTTGAAAAAGAAGAGGATAAACCTGAAGAGGAATTAACAAAGCCATTAGAAAGTGCTGAATTTCTTCCAGATGAGGAATCCGTAGAAGATGATCAAGAATAATAACGAATCGGGGGAACACAAATTTTGTGTTCCTCCTTTTGTGTTTAATGGGGTATAATGGTAAAAATGACTCATGACATTTGGGGTGGAAGACTGTGCGTGTAAACATAAAGGAATTGCGAGAGGGATGTATTATATCTGAAGATATTTATAGTCTGACAAATCGTCCAATTGTTACAAAGAAAAGCATTCTTACGAAAGAATTAATACATATATTAAATGTTTTTCTTATTGAGGAAGTAGCTGTAGAAAAGTTAATGGTTAATGGCTCTGTGTTTATACCAAAAGAATACATAATTGATGAGAGAGAAACAAAGGAAGCACCAAGCGAGAACAATGGATGTCTGGAAGATATGTTTCTTATAGGAGTACAAAATTTTAAAAGGGAATTTAAGAACTGGCAATCAGGTTTGCCGATTGATATTTCAAAAATAAGAAGTATTATGCTTCCACTCGTTGATAAATCAGAAGCTAATCCCTCTGATTTGTTCTCCCTGCATCATTTATCAACTAATGACGAATACCTGTATCAGCACTCTGTTGCGGTCGGGCTATTAAGTGCCTTTATCGGAAAGAAACTTAAATATAATAAAGGCGATGTTTTACAGCTTGCTCTTAGCGGTTGTCTTTCAGACGCAGGAATGGCAAAAGTAAAGCCTTCTATCCTTTTTAAGAATTCAACCTTAACTCTTCAGGAATTTGAAGAGATTAAAAGACATCCAGTTTATAGCTATAAGATGGTGCAAAATATTTCTCTATTAAAAGAAACGACAAAGTTAGGGATTTTTCAACATCATGAAAGATTAGATGGAAGCGGATATCCATTTGGGGAACAAAACAATAAAATCAGCTCATTTGCCAAAATCATTGCGGTTGCTGATACCTTTCATGCCATGACTAGTAATAGACTTTACCGAAAAAAGCAGTCACCTTTTAAAGTTTTAGAAATGATGCTCCAGGATATGTTCGGGAAATATGATATTGCAGCGATGCACGCAATCGGGTCAGGCTTTATGACTTTTTCAATTGGAAGCAGTGTAAAGCTTTCAAATGGTCAAATAGCTGAAATTATGTTTTTAGAAGAAAAAACACCGACAAGGCCACTTGTGAAAATAAATCAAACCGGTGAAATTTTTCACTTAGAAAAGCATCGGCAATTATATATAGAGGAAGTGATTAAATAGACCACAAATAGTTGGTCTATTTTTTTGCAAAAGGGAATTAACATATTTTACAATAATAAAAAGACCGATTTATGCGTAAAAAACACTTGCAAAAGCTCTATGGGCTTGTTATACTAATTCAAGTCAGCAAGCGAGAGCGAATAACTCCTTTGAAAAAAGTGTTGACAATGTTATATAGAAATGATATATTAATAAAGTCGCCTCTGAGGGGCAAGATAGTTCTTTGAAAACTG
>NZ_JBALNX010000033.1:134421-150102 GCF_036962035.1 Bacillus sp. JJ1773 | reverse complement strand
ATATAGAATTTACTTTTTGTCAACAATTATACTTAACTTTTTTTAAATACGTTGCGATACATACGGAAGTCGTTGGAATGAGGGGTCCAGTCTTATCTTGTAATGAAGGGATTTACTTTGATTTTGCATCGGAATTTATTTTTTCAATTACTATTGTTAGTTATCAATTAACCAATGTTTTCGGAAATTAGATGACTACACAAAAAGAACGACTCAGGAGTTTTACATGTCTTTCATATGTTGCAATTTGGTTGCACAAGACATTTTGAATGTGTATTTGCAACGCAATCGTATATTTTATTTGAAAAAAAG
This sequence comes from Bacillus sp. JJ1773, assembly GCF_036962035.1. NCBI lineage: Bacteria > Bacillati > Bacillota > Bacilli > Caryophanales > Bacillaceae > Bacillus > Bacillus sp. JJ1773. The sequence goes on along the minus strand of NZ_JBALNX010000033.1, from coordinate 149,790 downwards.
AGTCATGCTAAGGTGAAAAAAGGGGCTAATTTGGCACTGTTTTGAATTGGCACGGATATTGCAATGTACATGTTTAGGATTGGGTTCAATTTTATTTTAGAAGGAAGGTGCAAATTTATGAGAAAGCAAATTACGATGACAGAAGTGGTGACGAGGGATGGTTTTCAAATTGAACCTGGATTTATTGAAACGGAATATAAAATTTCACTGATTAGGCGATTAATGGAGGCTGGTGTAAAGCGATTTGAAGTAACTTCATTTGTTCATCCTAAATATGTGCCTCAGATGAGTGATGCGGAAGATGTTATGCAAGGATTGTCTGATCGGCCTAGTGATGTTGTATTTTGTACACTGGCGCTAAATGAGAAAGGGGTAGATAGAGCGATTGCTGCAGGCACTGATGAGATCAATTTTACTTTTTCGGTTAGTGAAACACACAATCGTAAGAATAGTCGCCGGTCTGTATCTGAAAGCTTGGAAAATATCCGGTTTTTAATTAGGAGAGCAGAAGAAGAGAGGATACCTATTAATGTAGGGATTGCTACTAGTTTCGGCTGCCCATTCGAAGGGTTCTATAAGCCGGAGCGAGTGCTCCCTCTCATTGAACGGTTAACAGATTGGGGAATAAATTCAATTATGTTAGCGGATACAACAGGAATGGCTCACCCTTTGCAAGTAAGAGAAACTTGTCAAAAGGTCCTTGAACAATTCCCTGATGTAACCCTTCAACTGCATCTTCATGATACAAGAGGAATGGGAGCGGCTAATGTAATGGCAGGCTTAGAGGCGGGAGTCACGCGTTTTGATAGTTCTCTTGCTGGCATCGGTGGTTGCCCGTTTGCCCCAGGAGCTTCGGGAAATATTTGTACAGAAGATATTGTGCATATGCTTGATTTGATGGGATATGAAACAGAAATGAACATTGATCAATTAATTACTATAGCTAAGGAGCTGGAAGGAAAGCTAGGAAAAACTCTTCCAGGCCAGATCATGAAGGCGGGGAAAAGCTCGGATCTTCATTCAAAAGAATGGCAGCCTGCAAGATAAATAAGTGCAAGTGTCGGTAAATCCTTTTGTTGATAGTTAAAAATCACTATATTGTTTTTCGATGTCTTTTAAAGAAGGTTCTGAAAATAAAATACAGAATATTTAAACTCATTTAACTATTATAATAGCATTCTTGGCGTCTAGACATGTAAGTTTATCTAAAACTAGGATCTAAAAATTGGAGGGATTAGGTTTGATGAAGAGATTCCTTTTTTCATTAGTTTTATTAGTGTCTGTCATACTTGCAACAGCGTGTAGTAGTGGGGAGACGAAAACATCCTCAGGGGAAAAAGCAAAGGAAAAAGTGATTATTGCTGAGGGGAATACTGGATTTATGCTTACACCCATTTATGTTGCTAAGGAACAAGGCTTCTTTGATGAAGAGGGCCTAGAAGTTGAGGAGGTTTCAGTGAGCGGAGGGTCAAAGGCGCTGTCGGCTGTTATTGGTGGTGGGGCACATATCGGAACTGTTGCCCTAGTCGATATCATGAAAGCGATTGATAGCGGTCAAAATGTGAAAGTATTCGGGGCGTTGTTTAATCAGGTGGGAACAAATATTGTGATGAATAATGATATTGCCACTGAAAATGGCATTAGTGAAACTTCATCGATGGCAGATAAAATTAAGGCGTTAAAAGGACTGAAAATTGGAATTAGCTCACCAGGAAGCGGTTCTGATCATATTATCCGAATGCTATTAGAGTCAGAGGGAATCAATCCGGATCGGGATTCTGAATTAATACCTCTCGGACAAGGGGATGCTCAGCTTGCAGCTTTCCAAAAAAATGAAATTGATGCGTTTGTCTATGCTTCCCCGACAACTGATATGGCAACCACTCTCAATGGGATGATTCTTTTCAATTTCAGTAAGGGAGAGGTTGAAGAATACGCTGGAATGGCTTATTTAACCCTTGTGGCAAAAGAAGATGATCTGAAAAAGAATAAAGAGGTCTACCAAAAAGTAGCCAATGCGATGGCGAAAGCCGGTAAATTTATTGAAACAGAAAAAGAAGCAACAAAAGAAATATTGAAAAAGCATATACAAGGGATCGACCCCGAAGTGTTTGATATTGCATTTGAGAACAATTATCCTGCCTTTGCTAAATCACCTGTCATAACAACAGATAGTTTTAATAAAAATATTAAGTTCGGTGGAATTGATCTTCCTTTTGATAAAGTGGTAGACAATGAGTTTGCAGAAAAAGCGAAATAAGTTCAAGGAGGTACAAAATGATAGAGTTTACGAATGTTTCGAAGTACTTTGAACGGGATGGAAAACGCGTTCTTGCTGCAAAGGATATTAATCTTGAAATCAATCAAGGGGAGTTCTTAACTGTTATTGGTCCCAGTGGATGTGGAAAATCAACAGTTCTTAATATGTGTGCAGGATTAATGAAACCAAGCTTTGGTGAAGTAAAGTATAAAAAACAACTTGTAAATGGGATTAATACAAGTGTGGGCTATATGACGCAGAAGGATAATCTTTTACCATGGCGAACAGTTAGAGGGAATGTTGAAATTGGGCTTGAAATCAGGGGAATTGGCAAAAAGGATCGTGAAAGGGAAAGCGCATCATTCATTGAGATGGTCGGATTGCAAGGATTTGAAAACCATTATCCGCAGGAATTATCGGGTGGAATGAGACGGCGTGTTAGTTTGGCTAAAATGCTCGTCTATAATCCGGAAACCCTTTTACTAGATGAACCTTTTGGCGCATTAGATGCCCAGCTTCGATTAATTCTCCAAGATAAGCTGCTCAACATTTGGCAGGAAACAGGTAAAACCATCATATTTGTTACTCATGATTTAGATGAAGCTGTTTTGTTAGGAGAGCGTGTTGCTATATTCAGCAAGCGTCCAGGGACAATAAAAAAAGTGGAGGAAGTGAATCTCCCGAAGAAGCGCGATGTATTTAACCTGCGTATGACTGACGAATTTAGGAAAGTGCATGCGAATCTATGGCAATCCTTAAGAGAAGAGTTTGTGGAGGAGGTAAATGCAGTATGACCTCTCAAACAAATGCAACAACTAGTAAGGAGAACGTGCAAGTTTTATTTAACGCCGAGGAGCCCATTCGTACATCCTCCATTTTTAGTAAAAAGCTAAAGATACAGGGCATTCGAGTAGCTTTTCTCCTATGTTTCTTAATTCTTTGGGAGTCAGCTGCAGGGCGCCTAATTGATAAATTCTGGATCAGCTCCCCAAGTGATATTGTGAATACTTTACACAAGTGGGCAACTTCAGGTGATTTATTCTTCCATCTTGGGATCACGCTGCAAGAAACATTTATTGGATTTTTCATAGGGGCTTTAGCAGGCTGTGTCGTAGGATTTGTTTTGGGACGGTGGTCTTTTGCAGCGCAAGTCATGGATCCTTTTATTACCGCCATTTATAGTTTGCCAAAGGTAGCCCTAGCACCCTTATTTATATTGTGGTTTGGGATCGGAATAGAAATGAAAATTCTCTTCGCAGCAATGATTGTTTTCTTTCTTGTATTTTTTAATACATTTGCCGGTGTCAAGGATGTAGATGAAGACCTATTGGATAATATTCGCTTAATGGGAGCTTCTGAAAAGCAGATTGTAACAAAGGTGATCATTCCTTCTGCTCTTACTTGGGTTTTCGTTGGTTTAAAGTTATCTGTCCCATATGCATTAATTGGTGCGGTCGTTGGAGAAATCACGGCATCCAATAAAGGGATTGGATTTTTAATTCAATATTCTGCTGGAAATTTTGATACAGCAGGCACATTTGCGGCTCTTGTCATCCTAATGATTGTTTCGATAAGCTTAAATGGAGTACTCATGCTCCTAGAGTCGCGATTGCTTCGCTGGAAAAAAACAAATTCAAGGTAAAAAAATCATAATTTTTAAGGCTGTCACCATTTTAGTGTGACGGCTTTTTTCTGTTCAATAAAGGACGGACTCTTGTCTGTTTACTGCGAAGTATTCTATACTTGTCTTATATTATAAAATTCAAATAAATCAAATTATTTAAGTATTAATAATCAAATTTCAGGAGGTTATAATGGATGAAAAACTAGAAAAACAAATTCAATTTTATCGGAAAATAGTTGAGTTGACCCATGCGGGTATATGCGGGATTGATAATGAAGGACGTATCATGATCTACAATCAGGCTGCAGCTGACTTCCTTGGTGTTCCAATTGATGAGGCTATTGGAAAAATGGTAACGGACGTTAACCCAAAGCAGCCAGGGATCACGCGTGTGCTGACCGAGCAAAGTGTTCAGCATGATCAACTGCGTAAAGTTGGACAAAGAACGGCGGTCATCAACCGATCCCCTATTTACTATGAAGGCAATCTGATAGGTGCGATTTCAAGTGTACAAGATATTACGGAATTACAGCAATACGAAGAAAAAATTCGCCGTCAAGTTAATAATCAAGGATTAAAAGCGAAATGGACACTTGAAAACATTGTTGCTAAATCAAAAGTCATGAAAAGACTTATTGAGCTTGCCAAAAAGTATGCTGCAGTTGATTCAACTTTGCTTTTACAAGGAGAATCGGGGACAGGTAAAGAGATGCTTGCTCAAGGAATTCATATGGCAAGCAGCCGGAAGCAAGGCCCATTTGTCGCTTTGAATTGTGCTGCTTTACCTGAAACTCTACTGGAAAGTGAATTATTTGGATATGAGGATGGGGCATTCACAGGCGCCAGAAAAGGTGGGAAGCCCGGACTTTTTGAGCTTGCTCACCGCGGAACGATATTTTTAGACGAAATAGGGGAATTGCCAATTCTTCTCCAAGCCAGATTGCTTCGTGTTTTACAAGAACGAGAAGTCATGCGTGTAGGCGGCAATAAGGTGATCCCGGTAGACGTAAGAATTATTGCAGCAACCAACCGTGATTTAGTTCAACAAATGCACGAGGGATTGTTTAGAGAGGATCTTTATTTTCGACTAGCTGTATTAGTCTTAAGAATTCCGCCCTTACGGAAAAGGGGAGAAGATATACCTTATCTGATTGAAGCATTTTTACGAGAGTGGAAGAAAACAAATCATTACAGTTTTACTGATGAAGAAATTTATAAGCTGCAAAACTATTCATGGCCCGGAAATGTTCGAGAGCTCCGCAATCTTATGGAAAGGGCATTTGTGTTATTAGATGCAGGTGAACCGCTTGATATTTTCAGTCCAGATGTATGGATTTCTACTGAACAAAGACAAACCAATAAGTCAGATAGCGATGTGACATTAATGGCGAAGGAAGAAGAGAATGAGGAGGATAGGATTACTCGAATACTGGAAGAGGAGAAAGGGAATATCGGACAGGCTGCTAGTCGATTAGGCATGCATCGTTCAACCCTATGGAGAAAAATGAAAAAGATTCAATCCAATAAATAACTCTCGGATTTTATGAGCTGACTTTGTCAATGGATCAGCTGTATACAAAAATTTCACTCTCCTACTATTTGTAGGAGTTTTTTGTTGCGTAAAAAGTTGCTTAATGTTGCATGCAACAAAGGACAGGTAGATTCTTAGTTGCAAAGAGAAACGATTACAGATTAACGTACAGTAAAACCCTTGCTAGTTAATGATTTACAGGATTTGAAGTATGTATTTTTATTGGCACGGAATTTGCATCTTTTAAAAATAATAAATGAAAACAAAGTAGAAAAAGTTGTGTAACTGCTTTGTTATTAATAAAGTAGGAGGGAATTATTTTGAAAAAGCCATTGGAAGGAATCCGAGTCATCGAACTAGGTGCATTTGTAGCTGGGCCTTTCGCTTCAAGGCTTCTTGGAGAGTTTGGGGCTGAAATTATTAAAGTGGAATCTCTTGAAGGGGACCAACTCCGGCAATGGGGGCTCCATGCGCCAGGTCAAGACTCTTATTGGAGTATGGTACAAACGCGGAATAAACGATCAATCTCCGTTAATTTACGTTCGATAGAAGGTCAAGATATTGTTAGAGAGTTAATTTCGGAAGCAGATGTTGTCCTTGAAAACTTCAAACCAGGAACACTTGCGAAATGGCGTTTATCCCATGAAGATATGAAAGCTATTAATCCGAAACTGATCATTACGAGTATATCAGGTTTTGGTCAAACAGGTCCTTATCGGGATTTGCCTGGATTTGGAAATATCGCAGAATCTATGGGAGGGATTCGTTATGTAACAGGCTACCCTGACCGACCGCCAGTAAGGGTAGGTCTTCCGATTGGTGATACGGTAGCGGCTCTTTATGCGGTTATTGGAACTCTTTTTTCCTTGTATTATCGAGATGCGCAAAATGGGGAGAAAGGTCAGGTTGTGGATGTAGCACTCTATGAATCTGTTTTTAGTTTCTTAGAAGGGATGGTTCCTGAGTATGTTCATATGAACAAAATACGGGAAAGAACAGGAAATCAACATGTCTCAACAGCCCCTTCAAATGTGTATCCAACAAAGGACGGTAAATGGGTGGCCATTGGTGCGAATAGTGATTCGTTATTTAACCGTTTGACAAGAGTGATGGGGCGCGTTGATTTGGAGCAGGATCCACTTCTTCAGGACAATAAAGGACGTGTGAAAGAAGCTGATCGTTTAGATGAAGAAATTGCATTATGGACACAGCAATATAATTTGTCAGATGTGATGGATCAATTAAATGCTGGTTCAATCCCAGCAGGTCCTATTTACAATATAGAGGATATCTTGGCCGATCCCCATTATCAAGAACGAGACATGTTCCTTACTGTGCCTGATGAACGAATAGGGGATATTGTCATGCCGGGCATTGTTCCGAAACTAAGTGAAACCCCAGGTGAAGTTCATTGGGCGGGTCCTAATTGCGGGGCACATACCGAAGAGATTCTTAGTGACTTGGGTTATACGGAGGAGCAAATTGAATCATGGGTAGAAAAAGGGATCATTAAAACAGCAGCCACAGTTGAAAAAACCATTTAATTTTTTGTGCAATAATAAGCTAAAGCTGTCCGGAAAGTCATTTTTCATGACTTACTGGACAGCTTTTTTCATCTTTTTTTCTAAAATTGTAGCAAATGAGCAATTATTTTTTACAATCCGCCAGGAGTTCTTACACTTATCGGAATGTTTTCATAATCTTCTGGATTTATTTGATGGACAGATCCATCTGCCACGCCGTTAATAATGCCCATAAGGCCGGTTTCGACCGTTTTAACGAGCTGGCCTTTCTTCTTTTGCCCGAAGTTTTGTGTTTGGCCGCTTACTTCAAATAGGACTGTTCCACTTCCATTTAAAGCAAATGAACCTAGAGCAGTACCAGGCAGGTCAATTTTTTGATCATATAATGAAATATTGGTAAAGACCGAATTTCCTTTTGCTTGTAAGGCATTATAGACTGCTAAATTCAATTGGCGTGAGAAGTCATAATTGAAGTTATCCGCGTAAGCAGCATATTTTTCTCCGCCAGGACTGTTTGGATTCGTAACGAACTTGCCTGAAATGGACATTGTTACTCGATCATCCGTCCCCTCTACATAAGGGAATCCTTGGTGGTGGAGATCAACGAATACATCCACATTTCCAAACTCCGCCTTCAAGTCTTTGTATACATCTCTTACCGTTTGTGCTTCCGGTGTAATAAACCAGCCGTATTTATTAGATGCTCCTGGGAAATCCTCTGCCTTAGGAACATAGTTCAGGTCCGGGTTGAAATCACGATTCACGTCAAAGCCAGGGTTCTTATCATAATTCCAGCTTCCTGGAGTAGAATAATAGTTCCACGCAGGCTTCACACTTGCAAGCTGAGGAAATTTAGCAACGACCTCTGACCAATCCATATCATTCGCACGGCGGCTCAGCTCAGAACCATCCACATTCATCATCGGAATGACAACAATGGTAAGCTCATCTAAGATTTTCTTCGCTTCTTGCGAATTGCTGGATCCCAGATTTTGTAGAATGTTTAGGAGTGCAACCGTTCCCGTTTTCTCATTACCATGAATTTCACTTTGGATCAGCACAACCTTATCACCATGACCAACCGAAACCTTATAAATTCCACGTCCCTGGTTTGTATACCCAGCTGTTTCAACACTAACTTTTCCTTGGCTCGATTTTTGAATCTGCTCTAGCTTCTTTCCGAGCTCTTCATAGCTGATGAAGCCTTCAATCGATAGATTTTCCCCCTGCTGCGGACTTGGCCCTGGATCTGCTGATCCCACTGTCGGTACTGCAAATAAAGATGCTGCTAAAGCCGTTGAACTTAACACCTTCAAAACCTTTTTCATTCTTATTCCCTCCTCTTTTTATGTGAAGATAAGGAGGTAATTCCACAGTTTTCTGTTGATTCCTCTATGTTCTTAGAAAATGAATAGATCAGACTAAGAAACTGAAAAAGGAGATGGGGAATAATATTCATATTTTTCAGATTAATTAAAAATATCACTTCTTATGAACTATTTTGGCAGGTCATTCTTTTGGAATACAGAGCTTTGAAGACCGAGGAAGCGATAGCGGCCTCCATCGAACGAACTCTTTGATTTTTTTAGGTGCCAGAATACCATTCAGAGCAGTAGTCTCATGTTGGTATCTGGCATTTTTTTATACGAAGGTCATTAAGATCTCTAGGTTTTATTTAGGATCATTCTATTTTCTAACGTTATTATTACTTTTTTAATATACTCAAATATTCCTTCCAAGGACCAACGTCTTCCCGATATCTTTTGGCCATAACCCGGATTATTTGAGAAATATGTGTTAAATCATGAACAACCCATGTAGAAAGTAATTCCCCTAGTTTTACTGCACCAAATTCGGGGTGTGAACCAGTCAATTCAAGATGTAATTCAGGTTTAATTAGAGACTTCAAGTTGTCTATATTTTGTGCTCTAACCATTTTAAACTCAAGCAGCCTTTGTTCAATCGATTCTTCAGTCCTTTTATTTATATGTGAATATCGGTCAAACGCGGGGAAGGGTTTATTTTCACCTTCCTGAAGAATGATTTCTAGCCTGGGAATCCAATTGTTTTTTTCACATTCAATGAGGTGTTCTATCACTTCAGAGACATTCCAGGTTCCCTCGCCTTCATTACATTTCAGCCATTCTTCAGATAAACCAGCTAAAAAAAACTCTAATGTTTGTGGAGTGCGCTCTAGAACTTCAATCGCTTCTTTCATATTAAAATTCATATAGTGCTCTCCTTTCATTCTTTAAAAATATGTATACCTTGTATGTAAGGGCTCTAATATAATTGGAACTGTTTTACTATTTAGTTTTTTGAATTGTCCGTTGATTCGAGCACTTTATCCTGTTAAAATTTATTTTATAATTATTCATATACTTTTAAATTTATTCATAATAGGAGATTACATCTATGACCAAATATAAAGATTTAAATGTCCCCCTCAGAACAATTATGACACCGGGGCCGGTAGAGGTTGATCCAAGAGTATTAAGGGCGATGGCTACCCCGATTTTAGGACAATTTGATCCTGCCTTTACGAATATCATGAATGAAACGATGGAAATGCTCCGAGAATTATTTCAAACAGATAATCACTGGGCATTTCCGGTTGATGGGACTTCGAGAGCAGGGATCGAAGCAGTCCTATGCAGTATCATTGAACCCGGAGATAAAGTTTTAGTTCCGATATACGGCCGTTTCGGCTATCTTTTAACTGAAATCTGCCAGCGCTATGGAGCAGAGGTGACGACAATGGAGGTTCCTTGGGGAGAAGTATTTGATCCGGAAGTTGTCATAAATAAGATTCATGAGGTTTCTCCAAAAATAGTGGCCATTGTTCATGGGGAAACATCAACTGCCTGCATGCAACCGCTAAAGGAAATTGGGGAAGCTTGCCGTAATGCAGATGTTTTGTTGGTTGTCGATGCTGTTGCCTCATTAGGAGGGGTCGACATCAAGGTGGATGACCTCATGCTTGATGCCGTTATTGGCGGTACGCAAAAATGCTTATCCGTTCCGGCTGGATTGGCTCCGATTACTTATAACAATCGAATTGAAGAAGTGATCAATAAAAGAAAAAGCATTGAATTGGGCCTGAAGAAATTCCAAAGCGAGCCATCTACTAATCGAATTACAAGCAATTATTTTGATTTAGCACAGCTCCAGGATTATTGGAGTCCGGTCCGCTTGAATCATCATACGGAAGCGACCAGTATGCAATATGCTTTAAGAGAAGGGCTTCGTATTATTCTTGAAGAAGGCCTTGAAAACCGCTTTGCCCGCCATAAGTTAAATGAAAGAGCATTAGTGGCAGGAATTAAAGCGATGGGCTTGGAGTTATTTGGTGATGAAAAGCATAAGCTCCCTGTTGTGACCGCTATTGAGATCCCTGAAGGAATTGACGGAGAAGAGGTACGTTCCATGATGCTAGAGGATTTTGAAGTGGAAATTGCCAGTTCCTTTGGACCGCTTCAAGGCAGGATTTGGAGGATTGGAACAATGGGATATAGCTCCCGAAAGAAAAATATTCTTCATGTTCTTTCGGCATTAGAAGCAACACTTATTCGGAAAGGCCATCATGTGAATAAAGGTGAAAGCTTACAGGCGGCATTGGACGAATATGATGAATACAAAAAGAAGAATGTTGAAACGAATTAATATAAATTTAATGATTGGAACTGGAGTATATATTCCAATTATTAATATCTAATAAAGGTGCTATTCTAAGCGCCTTTTTCATGTGCTTAAGGACATAGAAAAGGTGAAATCTCCAAAGTGTGTCCTTTACTCGCGAATTAATTGTATGTGAGTAAAATTTCTTTATTTGTAAATGAAAAAGACAAACCAATCGGTCTGTCTTTTTCATCAAAATGGTTTTACTGACATTAAAACAATCATAACGATCGCAATTATGCTAGCTAGTGATAACGCCGTATCTGATTTTTTATTTAACTCTGTGACCTCTTCCGGAATGTCATTGCCTTGAAAGCTCTCCAAAATCTCAGCTGCTTTTTTTGACTTTTTCCCCGCTATCCCAATGACTAAAATTTGAGCAACAATGTACAAAATAATCGAGGCAATATACCAGCCGGCTGTAAACAAATGAGTGTTCAGCACACCCATTACGAGCCCCGTAATGAATAAAGTGATACTCCCTATTTTCACCGGCTTTTCAAGTTTGCTTAATAAATCATTCGTCCACAGTAACTGTTCTTTTGTCTTAGGAAATCTTGAAATAATGGAAAAGATAAATGCTGGCCCCAGTCCAACCACTGCGGCAATCACATGAATTAATACTAATGCTCATACCATGTCATATCCATCTCTCCTCCTTTTCTCCTGCTTTTTATTATATTCAATTACATGATTATTCGTAATCTTATAATTTCGAAGGAGAAGAATATTTTTAATAATCCTTGCCTCTAAATCGCTTCACCCGGAAGCTGGTAATGTAGAGGTCACCATCCGGACCAAACACCAAATCTTCAGGCAGTAGCTTAGTAAATGGAATCTCTTTTCTGTGGAGCGCAGAACCTATATTATTTTCATAGGATCTAATACTAAGAAAATCTTAAGATTTACATAAAGAGTTTGTTAAGATTTATTGGCTATCCTACCTTTAGAACAAAAAGTAAAGGGGAGATAGGCCATCGATTTTATAGGCAGGAGTGAATGCAATGAACATATTGGTTTGTGATGATGATCATGCGATTGTGGATGCGATTGGAATTTACTTAGAAAATGAAGGCTATCAAATATTCAAAGCCCATAACGGTATCGAGGCGATCGAAATCATCGATCATCAGGAGATTCATCTGATTATCATGGATATTATGATGCCTAAGATGGATGGAATAAAGGCGACCATGAAGATTAGAGAAAATAATAAAATTCCATTGATCATGCTTTCCGCTAAGTCAGAGGATTACGACAAAATATTAGGATTAAACATAGGAGCAGATGACTACATAACGAAGCCTTTTAATCCTTTAGAGCTCATCGCAAGAGTGAAATCACAGCTTAGAAGGTATACAACATTAGGCGGGCTGGAAACAAAGAAAAATGTCTTTAAAACGGGCGGACTCATGATTGATGATGAAAGCAAAACGATAACGGTCGATGGAGAGGCAGTCCACTTGACACCGGTGCAATATAAGATCCTAAAGCTTCTAACAGCAAACGCCGGGAGAGTATTCTCCATTGAGGAAATTTATGAAAAAGTATGGAATGAAACAGCCTTCAGTCCAGAAAATACGGTCAGCGTTCATATTAGAAAAATTAGAGAGAAAATTGAAATCAATCCGAAAGAGCCCAAATATTTAAAGGTGGTGTGGGGAGTTGGATATAAGGTTGAAAAAGTTTAGCCACTTAATGACAACAAAAATAATTGTTTTTATCTTAATGATTACATGTTTTACAGGTGCCATCCAAGCAACTGTAGATTTAGATGTCCATGATAATTTTGGACTCGTTTTTGAAGACAACTACTTTCGCAGTAAATCATTTGAAAGGGACAGTGAACCTCTCATTTACGATCTCACTAGACTGATCGGGGAATATAAGAGTGAGGAACATATTTTAAATGGTGGAACGATCAGTGAGAATGAATTAAAAAACGAAGAAGAAAACTTATTCCTCGACTACCATGAGAATTCGAGAAGTTTTAATCCAAATTTAAGTGAAGCGGAAAACTATGAAAAGTTTAAAGAAGAATATGCAGAGAAAATCTCTCAGGCAAAGGACAGGCTGATTAAGAATGATTTAATAGAATTTCATTTATTATTGCAAAATATAAAAGAGGTTAAAGGTCCTTTGTATTTTGCCAGTGATGGGGAAAACCTATATAAGAACAGTTCGCAGACGGAAAAGGGACAGTTTAAAACTTATCCAACTTACTTAATTTTAGAGAATTATTCAAGCGAGATCTACCCAAAAGAAATAGAAGAAAATGAATCCTTCTATTGGTTAAATAAAGAGGAATTTGGTCCGAAAGGTCAGGTTATTTATATCGCTTTTACGGACGAATTTTTAAATAACAAAATAAAAGAATGGAAAGAAAATAAGGCAAGTGCTACAAAAAGCTTTTATAGATTAGTAGGATTTTTAACAGGATTTATTCTTTTATTTCTATATTTGGTATATGTGGCTGGGAGAAAGTCATTTAAGGATCAAGAGGTACACTTACATGTAGTAGATAAATTATATGTTGATATAAACTTTTTCCTATTCTCAGGACTTACAGTGATATGGGTTGCCACAATGGAATCTGTGGGTTTTACAAACATGGACAAAGCAGTCATTCCGATCACGATTCCGATTTCTGCAGCAGGATTTATGCTAATTCTATCACTAGTTAGGCATATCAAAAATAGAACGTTCATCAAGCATACGTTAATTTATAAACTCTTCTCGATGCTGTTTAAGTTTGTAAGGGATGTATATGATAACGGAAATATTGCGGTAAAGACGGTTCTCATCGTCATTGGATACCCTATATTGATTGCTTTAACATTTTTCATGTTTCCTATCACTTTAGGCCTCGCAGCTTGGTTCTCCTTAAGAAGAATCAAGGCATTTAATGCAATTAAGATAGGAGTAGAAAGAATAAAAGATGGGGATATTCATCACAGCATCGATGTTGGCGGAAAGGGAGAGTTTAGTAAACTTGCTGCTAACATAAACAGCATTACGGATGGTTTGAAAAAAGCTGTAGATAGCGAATTAAAAAGTGAGCGGCTGAAAACAGAGCTAATCACCAATGTATCCCATGATATAAGAACACCATTAACTTCTATTATTACCTATGTAGATCTATTGAAAAAGGAAAAGGACCCAGCAAAGGTAGCAGAATATGTCGAAGTATTGGATCAAAAATCGAAAAGGTTAAAAACACTGACTGATGATTTATTTGAAGCAGCAAAGGCTTCTAGCGGAAATATCCCGGTTCAGTTGGAGCGAATCGATATTGGATCGTTAATCAATCAGGGCCTAGGGGAAGTGAGTGATAAAATTGAAGAGCTAGGGTTAGAATTTAGGTTCAATTACCCTAAGGAAAAGGTTTATATTCAAGCCGATGGAAAATTATTATGGAGATCCATTGAAAATGTATTATCCAATATATTCAAATATGCTCTCAGGGGATCAAGAGTCTATATTGATATAGAGGATGTAGGCAATGAAATCCTTCTCACCTTCAAGAACATTTCAGCCTATGAGCTAAATATTTCTGCAGACGAATTAATGGAGCGTTTTAAAAGAGGAGACGAATCCAGATCCAGCCAAGGCAGCGGATTAGGGCTATCCATTGCCGAAAGCCTGACCGAAATACAGAAAGGCAAATTTATGATTCAAGTGGATGGAGATTTATTTAAGACGATGATTTATATGCCTAAATATAAAAATAGCAATGAATGAATCTAGGAAAAAGATTGGGGATAGGATATCAAAGAGATGTCCTATTCTTTTTTTGTTAACTTTTCTTAATATATAGAAATAATTTTTTCGTTACTGTTTTATTTGTAAAGGGAGTTGTTAGGGTTTTGCAGGTAACTTGGAAAGAATAGGAACAGATGGAAACGCAGGCGGTATATCTAAAAATCACCATCCGAAAATTAAATTGAAAGGGTAAATTGGGAAATAAAAACATTTTATTTATTACAATATTCTACAAAATGGTAAGCGAATCGTTATTTTTCTTAATTCGTGTGACATATCATGGTAATCTCTCTAATTTATAGTATGAGTCAGGCAGTCATAGAGCTGCTAGAATCTGATTTTTTCTTATTGTGCTATAAAGTGGAGGTGTTGCTAATACATAAAATTTGTAGAGAAACATCTATCAGCAAGTAAGAGGATAAATAATAATAGGGAGATGAAAAGATGAGTAAAAAACAGATGAATTCAAAAAAAGAAGGTAGAAAATTAGCGAAAAAAGTGGCTCCTTTTGTGATGTCCACATCTATGGTGGCTACTGCATTCTTAGCTGCAGGAGCACCATCTTCCGCCGCAGAGATTGATAATAAAGGAGTTAATCCAGAAGTTGTGGATCAAGTAAAAAACCACGGCCAGAAAGTATCTAAATTAGCTACTAGTCTGCCAGGATCTCCTGAGAAAGGAAAATTGATCAGTGAATTAGCGAGAGATAAATCGTTTAAAACCGTTAATCTTGATACAAATGATGATAAAGATGAACCAAAACCGGATGAAGAAGATGGCGAAGAAGGAGCACAGGCTACTGACGAAGTAGCTAAACCTGCCGATGATGGACAAGCTGAAGAAGGCACGGAAAATGCAGATCCAGAAGAAAAAACAGATGATACAGCAGAAGAAGCCCAAGGCGAAGTAGCAGAACCTGCCGATGAAACACAAGCTGAAGAAGGCACGGAAAACGCAGAGTCAGAAGAAAAAACAGATGATGCAGCAGAAG
>NZ_JBALNX010000033.1:86443-134359 GCF_036962035.1 Bacillus sp. JJ1773 | reverse complement strand
ACAAGCTGAAGAAGGCACAGAAAATGCAGAGTCAGAAGAAAAAACAGATGATGCAGCAGAAGAAGCCCAAGGCGAAGAAGTAGCAGAACCTGCTGATGATGCACAAGCTGAAGAAGGCACAGAAAATACAGAGTCAGAAGAAAAAGCAGATGATGCAGCAGAAGAAGCCCAAGGCGAGGAAGCAGCAGAACCTACTGACGAAGCGAAAGACGAAGAAGCCACAGAAACTGAAAATACTAAAACTGACGAAAATGTATCAAATGAAAATGATGGATTATTTGAACAATGGGTAGTCGGAACATACCAATCCATCAGTAGTAACTATCAAAGTCTTATTGAATATTATCAAAAACTCATTGAGAAGCAATTTAATCAAACAGATTCTGAAATAATAGCTGAAGAGGAATCACAAGAAATTGAGGCAGACCCGTTATCGGATGTACCAGTGGATACGGGCATTGAAAATACGACTGAGTCAGAAGAAGCTACAGATACAGCTTTAGAAACAACTGAGGAAACCCCTGTCTCAGATGAAACGATTCCTTCTGAGGATGATGCAACAGATGGCCCGGTTGATTTAGGAACAGATGAAGTTGTAGATAACCAAGACTTAGTAGAAAATACGGAAGAAGATCAAGTAGTAGATCCAGCACCTGTTCAAGATGAACAAGAAGCAACAGATGTGGAAAATGATGAAGTTGTAGATAACCAAGACTTAGTAGAAAATACAGAAGAAGATCAAGTAGTAGATCCAGCACCTGTTCAAGAAGAACAAGTAGCAACAGATGTTGAACATGATGAAGTAAGTCAAGAAAATGATCAAACAGATGCAACAGAAACTAACAGCTTCAATAAATTCTCTATTATGGATAAATTGGTTGGATACTATAAAGATTTAGTGACTGCATACTCTAGCTTTATGAATTTTTTCAAATAATGCTGTGCCGCTTCCGGTGATACATGTCAAGAATGCACACTATGAAGCGTCTCTGACGATTGTTTTGAGAGATTTCCCTTTTTTGATAGTGTACAAGCTTTAACGGAAACATATAAATTAGATAAGGAAAGAGAGATTGAGGGGGCATTCCCCCTCCTTCAATCTACTTTTATTAGTAACGAACGAGAGGCTATAGAGGCCTCTCTTTTTTCTAGTTATCTATGCTTTGGTGGAATAAATACCTGTGAGAAAACCAAGTTTTATTCATATGGACATTATAGGACTGAATATCCTACCTTGAAGGCGTATTTAATGAGTATGGGGAAGTTTGGAGGAAAAGGGGGGTATTTATTGATGGATATAGGTCAGTGGAATGGTTACCTTGATGCTATTGATGCTTCTTTAGAGAAAGGGATGGCTGCTAAGGAAGTCGTTTGCTCCATTACGACGGGTTTCCGCATAATTCCTTCGTTACGGAATGCACCAGGGCTGAATCCGTACCATGCGACTGTAGCTGACATCGGCTACGGTTTTGATGCAGTCAGAGGAACGATTAGGCGGTTCCGCAATGGAGAAACGATTTCGCTTGGAAAAGAAATGCTTGTTTTGGATCTAGATACATTGCGCATTAGTGAAAAACAATTAAGCCCTAATTTTGAGCTAGTAGCAAAAAAAGCGACCCCTGAAAACTATGAATTAATCGAGCAAAGTCGGTTTTTAAACCAGCAAATAGCACACCATACTAATGAAGCTAACAGGTTCGGCAAGGCTCTTTTGGGGAAGGAATGGAATGTGATTCTGAAACGCGTCCAAAACGTTCAGGCCATTCCGCGTCTTTAGTAGACTACTTAGGAGGTGAAAAGGAATGCCGCATCAAGCTTCTGTTCAGATGAGTGAAGAGGAACAACGGCTTTTATTAGGTTGGTGGGAAGCAACGGAACGAGGGACAATAGTGGTAAAACGCTTAGTTTCGTTAATGACGGAACTAAGGCTGAATCCTGAATCAAGCCGTGCAGATGGAATGATTTTGCTTTATCGTGCCGCATCTGAGGTTTCCTACGGTTATGCAGGGATGAGGGGCTGTATTCGCCGTGCTTTTACACCTGAATATTCCGAGTTTCTTCGGAATAATATGGTCAGGTGCCATAGCTTTGCACGGAGATTTTCTGTTGATACAAAGGTTCTTCTGGAACGAGTCGGTAAACAAATCAGCGGGGCAAGCGCGATGAAGATTGTAGACGGCATCCGCGACACCCTACTTGAAAATGACGCGATGCTAACAGAAATAGAGAATAAAATGAATCAGTTTTTTGGGAAGGAAGCCTTTCAATCATTGCAAGCTAGCCATATGCAGTCCATTACGCTTCCTCCTTCCCAATAACCATCAGCATAATGGGGACGTTAAGTTAGCCCTTGTTTATAAATCTAGTCTACATGGGGAACCTGGGACAAGAGGTCATGTCTTTTTGCAATAGGATAGCTTCTTCAGCGTGCTATCGTAACTTTAATAAGCTGAGGTGGGAAAATGAATAAAAAAAGGTTTTGTACGTCATTGAACATAAATAAGTCGGGCTGCACCTCAAGGATGCAGCCTTTTTCTATTCTTCAATAGAACCTTACCTTTGACTTTTTAAAATAGGAAGCCCTTGGTCCGGTTCGTATTTTTCTAGTATTTTACTCCTCGTAATTCAGCGTGGCAGGATCGGTTTTGCCAAAAGTCAGATAGAATGGAAAATTTAATTTTCCTGAAGAAACAAATACATCAAACGATCCGCTTTCAACATCGTAGCGCCGTACAGAACCTGTATCTGGTCCGTCTCCTGAAATGGGGACAAACAGTTTTCCTCCCGGCCCGAACAGAATGGCCTGCGCGAAGGCACGGGGCTCTCCAACTACATCAAGGTCAATCTTTTTGATAAACGCGCCAGTTTTACCTTCAAAGACTAGGATTTTGTCGGTGTCATTTTCATCTGCCCGGAAGCTGGTGATGTAGAGGTTACCGTCCGAACCAAACACCAAGCCTTCAGGACGTTGGAGGTTGTTGACGTTATTGCTCGTAATGAATACATCAACTAACTCCAATGTCTCCGGATCGAAGCGCAGCACCCAGCCATTAAGCGGATCAGGAATGTTACGGACGGATACATACAGCAAGCCGTCTGGTCCGATAACTAGACTGCGTGGAAAAAATGGTCCATTGAATCCAGAGTGGTCGAGACTGCCTAGAAATTCCCCTGTAGTGCCATTATAGGATCTTACTTCTCCTGGCTGAAACCCTTCATCAGAGCTAGGGCCCAATAAGTCTGCCACAAACAGGATATTGTTGTTCGTGAGAATGATGCCTCGCGGTGTAAACGAGGCGCCTTCTTGGACAGAAGTGACGAGTTCACTAAGAAAAGCACCAGTCTTTCCATTATACTTCAACACGTTTCCGCTCTCCTCGGGTTGATCTGCTTTTGGATTGGAGACAAGGAGATTGCCTAAATGGTTAAAAATAAGACCATTTGGGCCGTTTAAGCCACCGCTTCCTGATGTTACAAAATTGCCATGGAATTCCCCGGTAACTGCGTTGAAACGTTTCACGGTGTTGTCACTTACATCACCAATATAGAGGAAATCTCTGCGAATACCCAAAAAAACCCTCCTTCTAAAAAGTTTTAAGTAGAAAAATAACTTCTACCTACTTTAATTTATTCGTATGAGAGCTTTTCCGTAATGGACAATCTTCTTGATTAAATAACACAATTTCGAAATTATGCATTTTTAAATTCTCTATTAACAATAGTAAATGAAAAACTTTCTATAATAAGTTTCGTAGAACAGTAACAAAGTAACGGCTAACCAAAACCTTTCTCCTTTCAAGAAGCTAGGTTAAGGATTCGGTTTTTGAGTGTACCTGGTTCTTTTTGGTGAGCTTCTCACTTTTTCTCACCTTTTAAATAGTTTAAAATTATCATATAATAGTAATTATATTAATCTATAAATTAATGTGTTATACTTATAAGTGAATGTGATATACTATAAATAAATGTGATACACTGCGATAAGTTTATTATTGATACAGAATCGGTGTGGACTAGGTCGCGCCTTCGCTTGGTATGGCGCTTAAGAAGGAGAGCCTGCATCCTTTCTGCAAATTTTGGGAATAAGGGATGGTTAAAATGAGCAACAGCGAAACTAAAACTGACGTCATCTTAATTGGTGCCGGAATCATGAGTGCGACTTTAGGGACACTTCTGAAAGAATTAGTACCGGAATGGGAAATTTCAGTGTTTGAAAAGCTCGAAAATGCAGGAGAGGAAAGCTCTAACGAATGGAATAATGCGGGAACAGGGCATGCAGCATTGTGCGAGCTTAACTATACAAGCGAAAAACCAGACGGATCTATCGATATTAGCAAGGCTATCAAAATTAATGAACAGTTTCAGCTTTCTATGCAGTTTTGGTCTTATCTTGTAAACAGAAAGCTAATCAATAATCCGCATGACTTTATCATGTCATTGCCCCATATGAGTATGGTACAAGGGGAAGAAAATGTAACTTTTTTGAAGAAACGTTTTGAAGCGCTTTCAAATAATCCATTGTTCAAAGGGATGGAATTTTCTAAAGACCCAGCAAAACTAATGGAATGGATTCCGCTTATTATGGAAGGCCGTACATCGAATGAACCTATTGCAGCAACAAAGATTGACTCTGGAACAGACGTTAACTTTGGTGCTTTAACACGTATGTTGTTTGACCATTTAAAAAATCAAGATATTGAAGTTAAATACAAACATCAAGTTGAAGATATTAAACGGACTAGTGATGGTCTATGGGAATTGAAAATTTGGAATATGGAAACCGGTAACATCGAACGCCATACAGCAAAATTTGTCTTTATCGGAGGCGGCGGCGGCAGTCTGCATTTACTGCAGAAAACGGGCATTCCCGAAAGCAAACATATTGGCGGATTCCCTGTAAGCGGAATTTTTCTGGCATGTAACAATCCAAAAGTTGTCGAACAACATCATGCAAAAGTGTACGGGAAAGCTAAAGTTGGCGCTCCACCGATGTCTGTTCCGCATCTTGATACAAGATATATTGACAATAAGAAATCGTTGCTATTTGGACCATTTGCCGGCTTCTCACCGAAGTTCTTAAAAACGGGATCAAATATGGACTTAATCACATCAGTAAAACCAAATAATGTTTTAACGATGTTGGCGGCAGGCGCAAAAGAAATGTCATTGACTAAATACTTGATCCAGCAAGTGATGTTATCAAAAGAACAGCGTATGGAAGAATTACGAGAGTTTATTCCGATCGCTAAATCTGAGGATTGGGAATTAGTAGTAGCGGGTCAACGTGTGCAAGTGATTAAAGATACGGAAGCTGGCAAAGGAACGCTTCAATTTGGTACGGAAGTGATTAATGCCGCTGATGGCTCGATTGCTGCATTACTAGGAGCTTCTCCAGGTGCTTCTACTGCTGTTCACGTTATGCTTGAGGTCATAAATAAATGCTTCCCGCAACATGTGAAAGAGTGGGAACCGAAAATTAAAGAAATGATTCCTTCTTATAGCATGTCACTTATGGATAATCCGGAGCTTCTGCACGAAATTCATACTTCAACAGCAGAAACGCTTGGTTTAGTCGAAAAAGAACTAGTTCATAGTTAATTTTTTGGACGGAATAAACATATAGAACCTTTGATCTATCTACAGATTGAAGGTTCTTTTTTATACTCATCGTTTTCGCGCTATTCATCACCCTTAGGTTATATGCCGTTTCTCATTCCATATACATATACTACTTTGATCAAAAAGGAGTTTATAAAATGGGAATGAAGGGCCGCATTACATTTATGACGTGGAATCTTTATGTAGGTGCAGACTTGGGACCTATTTATACTGCGGAGTTTAATGAACTTCCACAACGTGTAACCGAGGTATTTCGTCAATTTCTAGCGACTAATTTTCCTGAACGTGTGAAAGAAATTGCCCGTCAAATTGCATTGAATAAGCCTGATATCATTGGATTGCAAGAAGCGGAACTATGGCTGCTGCAAGTAATGCCTGTACCGAGTTTACCTATCGTAAAATATAATTTTATTAAATTGCTGTTAAAAGAACTAAGAAAAATAGGATTACATTATGAAGTCGCGGCCACTAATGATAACGCTGCAGCATCACTGCTTTCTAGTGAAGGGAATTCAGTATCTTTGTTGGACAGAAACACCATTTTAGTCCGAAAGCAAACCGGGTTGCACGTTATTCAATCCATATCAGAGGAATTCCAAGAAAATCTGGAAGTTACCATTGGGGGACAACTCTTTCTGATTGTTAGAGGATGGTCATACATTGATGTTAAAGCAGATGGACGTGTTTTCCGGGTAATCAACACCCATTTGGAACCTCTTTCTGAAGGTGGCCAAATTGCGCAAGGGAACGAAATACTGAATGGGCCCGCAAAAACCAATCTTCCGGTGATTGTCCTTGGAGATTTGAATTCGGATGCTGATGGCACTGGTACACCAACTTACGGAAATTTTAGATCAGAAGGATTTGAAGATGTCTGGGAAGAAGCAGGTCAAGGGGCCGGATTTACTTGTTGTCAAGACGCGGATCTGTTAAATGGTCTATCCTTACTTAATAGAAGAATAGACTTTATTTTATTTAATAACGGCTGGATGCCAATTCGTGCAGAATTAGTAGGGGAAGACCAAAGCGATAGAACCCCAACCGCCCTCTGGCCTTCTGATCATGCTGGAATGGTTGGAATTTTATTTTTACCGTAATCATTAGTTTTTTGGAACTTTTCCTAGTTTAAATTTGGAAAAATGAAAAGCTGTCGGATAATTGGATCCGCAGCTTTTTGCTATTAAAACGTAAAGCGGGAAACTTGTTCATCTCCGATCATTAGCCCGTCTATTTCTTGGAAACCTACTTTTTCGTAAACACGCTTTGCATGTTCATTAGTTGGTTCATAAGACAGGGTGATGGTTTGATGGCGATCCTCTTTCATATTCCTAATATCGTCTATTACAAGTTGAATCGCTTTCTTTCCATACCCTTTCCCTTGATGATTTTGATCAATCATTATGCGATAAATCCAGTACTCATGGTCGTCTTCGTCAATTCCGTAGAGTGTAAATCCAATCATTTCCTCGCCGTAAAAAATTCCTTTTGCGTGGAAGTTTTCAAGGAAATTCAACTGGGCCAATGATACCGCATTAGATGCCACAAACTTTATTTGATCTTCCCGGACACGCAGCGAAATGGCCTTACGCCAATTGCCTTTTGTAATCGTTTCTAAATGCAACATATGTCAACCCTCCATTTCATTATCAAAATTCCATGATAAAATAACGCTTTCTATTTATTCGGTATAAACGGATCATTTCCTTTATTCCTGTTTTTCCATCGTGTACTATCTTTTATGAAAATCGGGGTAAATTGACTATTGCAGAGAGATATGTAAAAGTAAAAAGAGATACTGAAGGAGGAACTAAACCAAAGTGATAAACATAACGATTCCAAAACCAACTGTAACCATTGCGAAACAAAAAAATCCTGAGCTCAGCCATATTTATGGGTTTACTGACTTTCATCTTATCCCTAGAGATAAGGGTGGTATTTTTATGTTTTATAATAATAAACAAGAGCTATTATTCGTTGGAAAAGCAAGGAAGTTGAGACCAAGAATTAAAAAGCATTTTGAGGATACTGTATCCCCAATCAAAATGCATAGAGATGAAGTTACAAAAATCGAAGTTTGTGTGATAGAAGATCCTGTACATAGAGAAATTTACGAAACTTATATCATTAATGAACTTAAGTCGAAGTACAATATAGACAAGGTGTTTTTTAGATAAAGCTTATTAAGAGAGAGGCAGTAGGTATAGTCAAATTAGATCATACCTATTGCCCCTTTTTTATCATTTTAAAAGGATGAGAATGGTGGTTAGTAAATATATTTATACGTATTCCTGCTATGAAGAGGAACGTTCATTATGTGATTTAGAAATGCGCACATTACTTGGAAGTGAGCCGCAAATCGGCATTGTGGAAAGCCATATAAAGATGAATCCTAGCCGAAGTCCATTTATAAAGGAAAGAATTTCTATTATGTTGGAGGCGGACAGCCTTGATCATCTTCTCGAACAAGTTTCAGCCTTACAAGTAACGGGTGAAACGTTTAAAGTCTTATATGTAAAAAATGGCTCTACTTCAAAGATAGAAAAGGTAGGGTTTGAAAATCGGCGTACTATTGAGAAGAAAATTGGACTACATATAAATGGAGTGGCTGATCTCCATCACCCAAAGCGATTGTTTGGCGTCATAGTGGTAAACGGCAGATGGGTATTCGGAGATTATGTTGAAGGTGAGCCTGTTTGGTTTCGGCATCAACAGAAGCCGCATAGTTACTCCACGGCGCTTAATACACGTGTAGCAAGAGCCATTGTCAATATTGCCATTCCTGATCCAAATGGAATCAAGGCCATTGACCCTTGCTGCGGAATTGGGACCGTACTAGTGGAGGCTCTATCAATGGGGATTGATATAGTGGGGAGTGACAGGAATCCACTTGTTCTTGGCGGAGCCAGGGAGAATATTGCCCATTTTGGACTTTCTGGAGAAGTGAAATTAGCCGATATCCGTGACATCACGAATCAATATGACGTAGCGATTATTGATTTACCGTATAATTTGTGTTCAGTCATCACTCAAGAAGAGAAGACTGAAATGCTTCAAAGTGCTCGTAGATTTGCTAGAAAGGTCGTAGTTGTAACCGTTGAACCGATCGATGGAATTCTTGTCAACACAGGGTTTGTTATGATTGACCGGGCTGTCGTTAAGAAAGGATCATTTACCCGCGAAGTGATTGTATGTAAGTAAATTAATGTGATTTCCTTGTCTTACCTATAATAGGAAAAAATAATTGCTTTAGCGATTCTTAAAAATGAACACTAAGGAGATTATGATGATGAAAGTGGGATTTGTTGGAACAGGGAATATGGCAAGTGCCATCATTAAAGGGATGATTAATAAAGAACATACAAAAGCGAATGATATTTTTGTATTCGATGTAGATATTGAAAAGATGAATCAGTTTGTTAGAGAAACTGAAACGAACACATGTGAATCTTGTGAAGAATTAGTAGAATGTGCGGATATATTGGTTTTAGCGGTCAAACCGAATCAATTTGAGGCCGTTTTAACGCCATTGAAAGAATGTATTAAAGCAAAGAATCCACTGATTGTTTCCATTGCAGCAGGTACTTCGATTGAAAAGATCCATAAGCTTACAGAGGCAGGAAGTGAACTCGCAATTATTAGAGTCATGCCGAACGTAAATGCCATGATTGGTGAAGGGGCTGCAGCTGTTTGCGGAAATAAAGCTGCTAGTCAGGAACAAGTGGACTTTGTTCTAGACATGTTTAATGCAATTGGCATGGCAATTGAATTACCTGAACATCACTTTAGTACCTTTACGGCCATTGCTGGAAGCTCACCTGCTTATGCGTATTTATTTATTGATTCTTTGGCCCGTGGTGCTGTGAAAAATGGATTGCCGAAAGATTTAGCCAATAAAATTGCCGCACAGGCTGTTTTAGGAAGCGCAAAGATGATTCTTGAAAGTGATGAGGATCCATGGGTGCACATTAATCGAGTCTGCTCTCCCGGCGGGACAACGGTAGCCGGATTAGTGGCGTTAGAGGATCAAGCTTTCATCTCAACGGTGATCAAGGGTGTGGATGCAACGATAAAAAGAGATGAAGAATTAATGAAAAAATAATTGTCGTATTAACACTTTAATTAGCAGTAAACATAGCATGCGCTCAGAGGATTATTATGGCTTTGAGCGTATGAGTGGCCAATAACGGGGCCACAGTCCACTCAAAAATTTAACGGACTCTCCTTCCGCTATATACTAAAACTCTCCCTACTTCCAAGTGCTAATGGCCACCAGTTCCGTTAATAGCTACCTCCATAAGAAAAGACTCATAACCAAGAATCAATATCATAAGGTGTGTCTAGTGTAAGAACAGCGGGACAAAAGGGACGATTAACCTGTCCCATAAATACCACGGCAAAAAGTGAAACTTTATTGAAAAGTGCACAGTATAATGTAGTATTGGTTTCCACAAATGGCTATTAAGGGAGGAGCGAAACAAGATGAGTATGATCACAAGGTTTAAGGATATTATGGCAAGCAATATTCATGCATTGCTGGATAAAGCAGAGAATCCGGAGAAAATGATTGATCAATATTTAAGAAATCTTAATAAGGATTTAGGGAAGGTGAAATCGGAAACGGCCTCGGTGATGGCTGAGGAGTATCGGTCAAAAAGGGTATTACATGAGGGCCAAGAGGATTTGGAGAAGATGGAACGCTATGCGATAAAAGCACTAGAAGCAGGGAATGAGGGGGATGCGAGAAGGTTTCTAGAGAAGAAGGCGGAATTGACAGCGAGATTATCTGAGTTGCAAACCGCATATCAGTTGGCTTCAGAGAACTCTCAGCAAATGAAGCAAATGCATGATAAGCTTGTCGCGGATATTGGAGAGCTGGAATCTCGAAGGAATATGCTGAAGGCGAAATGGTCAGTGGCAAAGACCCAGGAACGAATGAATAAGCTTGGAGCATCAGCTGACCAATCAGGACAGTCGATCTCGGCATTTGAGCGAATGGAGGAAAAGGTCAATCGCGCACTAGATGAAGCGAATGCCATGGCTGAACTAAATGCGGGCCCGAAGGACGATATTGCTGACCTAGCAGCTAAATATGATGAAAAGGGCCGTGACAGTGACAGTGACATTGATCGTGAGCTTGCAGCATTAAAAGAGAGGATGAAGAAATAAGGTTGTGGGGCGGGAAACCTGTCTAAAAAATTTGTTCTCATTGCCCGGAAGAGCCCCTTTTTTGCCTTTCGCGGTAAAAGCGTCGCAAGTTCATTGCCCGTAAGAGCATCTTTTAGCCTTTCGCGGTAAAAGAACCACATGTTCATTACCCGGAAGAGCCCCTTTATGCCTTTCGCGGTAAAAGAGCCGCAAGTTCATTACCCGTAAGAGCATCTTTATGCCTTTCGCGGGAAAAGACTCGCATCTGCATGACCCAAAAGAGCACAATTTTAATTTTCGCAGTAAATGAAAACATCTTCCTTGTCCATAAGTTCCTCCTTTTTCCTTTTTGAGTATATAGGAGTAGGACAAGGAACCTGAGTATAAAAGAGGTGAGGAGAGCGTGATTTTTCACTATAAATGCCCGAGCTGTGGGAGTGATATGAGCTTTGATGCTGACTCAGGCGAGTTATCCTGTCAGAGCTGCGGAAGACAAGAGAGTATCGAAAATTATCCAGAAGAGTTGAGGAGAGCCACGTTTTCAGAGGATGAGACCAATGAATATCAATGTGATAATTGTGGGGCTGTTTTAATTACAACAGCTGAGACCGCTGCTACAAGCTGCAGTTTTTGCGGGGCTGGTGTGGTCATTGCGAATCGGCTGTCAGGTCATCTTGCCCCTACCAAGGTGATTCCTTTTACAATTAGTAAGGAAGAGGCAACGGAGGCTTTTAAAAAATGGTGCAGAAAAGGGCTTCTTACGCCGAAGGGTTTCATGATTGCAGACCGAATTAAGAGTATAACAGGCATGTATGTGCCTTTTTGGTTATTCGATCTGAATAGCAAGGTGCAGGTTAATGCCACTTGCACGAAGGTCAGAACCTATACAAAAGGGGAGTATATTTATACGGAAACGAATTATTATGACGTTTTCCGTGATATAAACCTTGATTACGTCAAAATTCCAGTGGATGCATCGGAAAAAATGCATGATGACTTAATGGATAAATTGGAGCCATACCCGTATGATCAACTAAAGGATTTTAAAACACCTTATTTGGCTGGATTTATTGCGGAAAAATATAACTATACGGATGACGAACTGTTTCCAAGGGCGAAAGATAAAATAAACGACTATATTGAGTCCTATATTCGTTCAACATTTTTGGGCTATCAATCAGTCAATTATAAGAATAAGCAAATTGATACGAGAAATGTAAGCAGCTATTATGTTTTACTGCCTGTGTGGATGGTCAGCTATGATTTCAATCAAGCCGAGCATGTTTTTGCGATGAATGGGCAAACAGGGAAAGTGGTTGGCAAACCGCCAATTAGTTCGGGCAAAGTGGCTATGTGGTTTAGCGGGATTGCAGCCGGAACCTTTATCGCCCTTAAATGTACCTCCTATTTGATGGGAGGTGGCTTTTGGTGAGCGGAAGTTATGTAAACAAACGATGCCTCTTTTTCCTTTTCGCCGTATTCCTGCTACTGTTGCCGTGGGGGCTACCGGCCAAAGCAGATTCGCTTAATCAGACGAAGTATATTTATGATTATGCTCAGCTGCTAACGGATGACGAAGTGGCTGAATTAGAATCTTTAGCTAGGGAGCTGGGAGAGGAAAGAAATACGGCGTTTCTGGTCATTACGGCAAATGGTACGGAAGGGAAGGACATCGTTCCCTATGTAGAGGATTTCTATGATGAGCAGGCTCCAGGCTATGACCAGCCGCATGGAAATACGGCGATATTAACGATTGATATGCAAGAAAGAGATGTGTATTTAGCTGGATTTAAAAAGGCGGAGCAGTATTTGGATAGCGGGCGGCTTGATATGATTCGAAATAAAATTACCCCAGAATTATCGGAAGGTCAATATTATCAAGCCTTTTCTGCGTTTATTTACACGGCCCATCATTACATGGGATATGAGCCAGGTGTGAATCCGGAAAACCTGCTTTTTAAATGGTGGTTTCAATTAGCGGCAGCCTTATTGACAGCCGGCATCATTGTGACGATTATGGGCTATCGCTCTGGCGGCAGGGTCACAGTAAATGCCAGGACCTATATGGATAGTGCCCAATCTGGAGTGCTTAACCAATACGATCATTTTGTGAGAAAAACCGTGACGAAGCATAAGAAGCCATCCTCCAATTCAAGCGGCGGTGGAGGCGGTGGCGGAATCAGCAGAGGAGGTCACTCGCATAGCGGAAGCAGAGGCAAGTTTTAACTTTATTCAGTAGGTTTTCTATACTTGGAAGGATGAATGCAAGTAACTTTAACTATTCATTTAGAAGGGTAAATCCGGCTGAATAAAGTTAAAGCCTCCGGCGGATGCTCAGATTTTATCGAGCCAGCTCGATAAAATCTGAGCGCAAATACGCCAAGGCGTATTTGATAGAAGGGAGCAAATAATCGATGTCTTTTTTTAGAAACCAATTTGCAAATGTAGTGGAATGGCAAGAATTTAGAGATGATATGATTTTTTATAAATGGAGCAATCGGGAGATTAAAAAGGGGAGCAAATTGATTATTCGCCCTGGTCAGGATGCGATCTTCTTTAATAATGGGAAAATCGAAGGGGTATTTCGTGATGAAGGGGAGTATGATATCGAATCGCAAATTATTCCCTTTTTATCGACATTAAAGGGGTTCAGGTTTGGGTTTAATAGTGGCATGCGTGTCGAAGTGCTGTTTGTGAACACGAAGGAGTTTATTGAAAAGTGGGGAACGAAAAATGCGATTAATATCCCAACGCTAGGACTACCGGGCGGCATGCCGATTCGTGCGAACGGTACATTTCATTTTAAAGTAAATGATTATGTAGCCTTAATTGACCAAATAGCTGGAGTTCGCGAGCAATATGTCGTAGAGGATGTCAAAATACGGATTACTTCGATCCTTGATCAGCTCCTGATGAAATGGATTTCAAGGGAAGGGAAGGATATGTACAATCTCCAATCTAACTCCTTTGAAATTTCTAAAGGGATTCAGGAAGATTTAGATATGCAGATGATCAAAAGCGGCATCACGATCACAGGATTTAATGTCATGAGCTTCAGCTATCCAAAAGAGATTCAAGATATGATTACGAAGAATGCTTCACATGGAATGGTCGGTAATGTTGATCGGTACCAGCAGATTTCCATTACGGATGGCATGGCTTCAGGAAAAATGAGCGGAGGGGGAGCCGCATCCGATGTGGCTGGGATGATGATGGGGATGAATATCGCGGGCAAAATGCTGAATCAAATGAATCAGCAGAGTCAAGGTCAGCCTGCCACCTCTCAAAATGCACAATCACCTTCACAACCGAATGCTGGCGAGCAAAAAAGACCTAATTTCTGCCCTAATTGTGGGACAAAAACAGGTGAAGGCAATTTCTGCTCGAACTGTGGGCATAAACTTGTTTAACGTAGCCGGAGCGTCTTAGCATCAGACATTTTAACAGCCACTTTGGGAAGGGATCCTCCCTGTCCCTTCCTTTTTTTACTAGGTTAGAATTGGGCAATTAAGAGGTCATTTACTTTTCTTTGACTATCATTTTTAGAAACTCTTTCAATGCAAATGAATGGTAGGCTCCTTTTTTTGTAATAATTCCAAGCTTCCACAAAAGGGTGGAGTTTTCGAGAGGGATAATTTTGACATTCTGATTAGATTGTTTGTTAAATATCGATTTAGGCAAGAGTGTAATCCCAAGATTCGATGAGACAAGTTCGATAATGAGATCCCATTGTGAGCTTTGGTAGGAAATAGCGGGGGTAAACCCTGCTTTTTTGCATGCATCTTTTACATAGTCATGTAAGGTAAAGTCTTCTGAAAAAATGATAAACCTTTCATCCTTTAATTCATGTAAGGCTACTGATTTTCTGCTCGCAAGCTTATGATCCTCCTGGATATACAAGACAAATTCATCTTGTATGAAGGGGTAAATGTTAAATTTTTCCTCATTGGCTGGCAATACAACAATTCCAAGATCTATTTCTCCATTTTCAATTAATGATCCAATAAGCTTGGCGCCGTGTTCGATTAATTCAAGCGAGACCTTTGGATATTGCTTGTTAAAATCGCTGGCGATTTTGGGGAAAAATAAGGTCCCAATTAGCGGAGGAATGCCGATTTTAATTTCACCTGAAGTAATCTCCCGTAGTTCATCTAAATGGACATTTAATTCGTTTAAGGTAGCGAGAACCTTTTGACCGTGTTGAAAAACAATTTTTCCTGCATCGGTGAGGTGTAAATGTCTAGTTGAACGATCAAATAGTGTAACTTGCAGCTCTTCCTCTAATTTTTTGACTGCTTTACTTAAGGAAGGCTGTGTTAAGTAAGAATGGGCAGCCGCTTTCGTAAAGCTTTTATGCACAGCTACTTCAATAAAAGACTTTAAGTCTTGCAGTTCCATAGTTGCCTCCTATTTATTCCGATTGTTCATAATTTATATTCGATTTATTCATTTTACTTATAGAAATGATGGCTGTAAAGTATTAATTATATAGGTAATTTGTGAATTTTCAAAATAGTTAACAGTGAGTTAATTGCCTTTTGGCATTGGTGCTGGCGCGGCTAGAAACCTAGCGAAGATAGGTAAGGTTCGTCTCGGATTAGCCCGGTCAAGGAGCAATAGCCATTATTGAAAAACTTAAAGGGGATGTGAAGCAATGAAAACCATTCTTACATCATTTACTGAAGCTGTAAAGGACATTAAAGATGGTGCAACCATAATGGTTGGGGGCTTTGGATTAGTAGGGATTCCAGAGAATTTAATTCTGGCATTAGTGCAAACAGGAGTAAAGGATCTTACAGTTATCTCCAATAACTGCGGCGTTGATGATTGGGGTCTTGGTTTACTTTTGAAAAATAAACAGATCAAAAAGATGGTTGGTTCATACGTCGGGGAGAACAAGGAATTCGAACGGCAGGTGCTTTCCGGTGAAATTGAGGTAGAGCTTGTCCCACAAGGAACACTGGCTGAACGGATTCGAGCAGGCGGAGCAGGAATACCAGCTTTCTATACTCCGGCCGGGGTAGGAACACCGATTGCAGAAGGAAAAGAGGTCCGCGAATTTGACGGGAAAGCTTACCTGCTTGAAAGAGGGATGACAGCAGACTTTTCCTTAGTTCGGGCTTCCATCGGGGATAAAATGGGCAATCTCGTGTATAACAAAACGGCAAGAAATTTCAATCCGATGATTGCTGCTGCTGGAAAAGTAACAATCGCTGAAGTGGAGAAATTAGTTGAAGTTGGGGAACTGGATCCCGATCAAATTCACACACCTAGTATTTATGTTCAAACATTAATTGTTGGGAATCAAGAGAAAAAGATTGAGAGACTAACAGTTCAATAATAGAAGAAAGGAGTGAAGATTATGTCCAAAACATCAACGAGGGAAAAAATTGCGAGACGTGCTGAAAAAGAAATTGAAAGCGGTTTCTACGTGAATTTAGGAATTGGAATTCCAACAATGGTTGCCAATTATATCCCAGAAGGGAAGCAGGTCGTTTTACAATCGGAAAATGGGCTGCTAGGCATTGGGCCTTATCCAACGAAAGATCAGGTTGATCCTGATTTAATCAATGCCGGAAAAGAAACCGTTACGGCCATTAAAGGAGCTTCATACTTCACTAGCGCAGAATCATTTGCGATGATTCGCGGAGGCCACATTGATATTGCCATTCTTGGCGGAATGGAGGTTTCTGTGAAGGGTGACCTTGCCAACTGGATGATCCCTGGGAAAATGATTAAAGGGATGGGCGGCGCAATGGATCTCGTGCATGGTGCCAAAAAAATTATCGTCATTATGGATCATGTGAATAAAGATGGGCAACCAAAGATTTTAAATGAGTGTTCCTTACCGTTAACAGGTATGGGCGTTGTAAACCGTATTATTACGGATCGTGCTGTGATTGATGTAACTGAAAATGGCTTGAAATTAGTAGAAGTAGCAAAGGGCTATACGATTGATGATATTATCGCCGTAACAGAGCCAAAGCTTGAAATAGCTGATGATGTGAAGCTTGATGCATTTTAATGATTTGTAAAAAGGTGAAAGGGAAAAACCCTTTCACCTTTCAGTTTTTGAGCTGCCGGGAATGTCTTGTTTTTTTCCATAAATAGAGCTTCGCGCAACCTGTAGGAAGCAAAATAACGGAATTACCCCCTATCACTTGCAAGATAAGGAATGAAATCAACATTGAGATCCTCGTTTAAAGCTGCCATATCTTTTTTCCCTCATTCTAATTTTTAGATAAATTAATTATACTTGTTAGAGAAAGGTTTTTGAGATAAGGGGGAGAACAATGAAATTAGAATACTTAAATAGCGGGAGAATGGGAGATTTCATTTCTTATTGTAAGAAACATAAAATGGAGATTGATGATTCATATCTATATGATGAAGATTTAGCAAGTTTTGAAGTAAATGATGAAAATCCTACTTACATCATTTCAGATCAAACAGGTGAGATAGTAGCGGCTGCTTCTCTTATTATAGATGATTATTATAGAAGAGGAAGGAAGGCTCGATTTAGAATTTTCCATTCGGAAATAGCGGATAGTGAATGTTACAGTTTGCTCATGCAGGCGATTAAAAAACATACAGAAGGATTAGATCAAGTCTTTGTATTTATCCCTTTGGAAAATGAGCCATTAATGAAGTCTATAGCTGGATTAGATTTTACAGTAGAAAGATATTCTTACTTGCTTGTCAGAGGAGATTTAGAGATTCCCCCTTTCGCTTTGCCAATCAATTATGAAATAAAATCGTTTAGACCGGGCATTGATGAAGAAGTGTGGTGTGAAGTCCGAAATGCGGGGTTTGCTAAACTTCAGGGGAGTGAAACGCCCGTCACACCAGAAATGGTTACAAAAATGATTTCAGCCAGTGATTACTTAGAAGATGGAATGAAAATATTGTATCATGGGGAAAAACCTATAGGTGTTGCCAGGGGATCTAAGGATGAGTATGAAGATTCTCCGATTATGAATATTGGACCACTTGCCATCCTGCCAGATTATCAAGGACAAGGACTTGGCAGAAGTCTTTTAAGAGCGGCGCTGGATTTTGCTAAAAAGAAATCCTATAATAGGACGGTCCTATGCGTCAATGCTGAAAATGAACGGGCAAAAGCTTTATATGTTCAAGAGGGATTTGAACAGGTTCATGCGGTTGCATGTTATAAGTATAATTTGTTATAAATAACATAATACAATTGGGACCAAGTTCCATTATAAACTGAAGGGATGATATGTAGATGGTTACACAAGTCGGTCAAATTATGTTATACGTTAATAATCAAGAGGAATCAGTGAAATTTTGGACAGAAAAGGTCGGATTTATCGTAGTTTCTGATCAAGATAATGGCCAGGGATTGAGATGGATTGAAATTGCTCCGTCACAGGGAGCGGAAACAAGTATTGTTCTTCACAATAAGGAGTTAATAGCCAAAATGCAGCCGGAATTAAATCTTGGCACTCCATCGTTAATGTTCTTCACGGAAAACCTGGATCAATTGTATAAAGATCTTTCTGATAAACATGTCACGGTAGGAGAAATTGTAAACATGCCTTCAGGCAGAGTATTTAACTTTACTGATGATGAGAAAAATTACTTTGCCATCATGGAAAAAAAGTGACCGCTATTGAACTGCACCTCCAATTTTAGATATCGTGTCTAAAATTGGGGGTGCAGTTCTTTCATATATGGTCACTTTTTTTATTAAGAATAGAAACTGGCCGCAGTAACTAGAAAAAATCATTGAGCTCAGAATCTGAATAGATCGATATTAGTACAACTGCTTTTCCATCTCCAATATTTTTCACAAAATGTGGGCAGCTGGCATTCCAACTGAAGGAGTCTCCCTCTTCTGCGATGATGGAGTCCTCGCCCTGCTCGGCAAGAACCTTACCCTCCAGTACTAAATGACTTTCCTCCCCTTCATGGGCATTTGCTTCCCCCATCGAAGCTCCAGGGGGAAATTCCACCAGCATCATTCTTAGACCGCCTTTGGATGTCACATGCTCTATTTTCAGATTGTTATAAGTAGAGTACATTCTTTCATTTTTCCTTACTACTCTCATATGCTGCTGTTTTTCTAGTAATAAGTAAGGTAAAGGTACCCCAAGAAAGCCTGCAATAGTTTGCAAAGTGCTTATGGATGGAGATGTATTATTATTTTCCACGTTGCTAATAAATCCTTTAGATAGTCCAGTGCCCTCACACATTTGAGCTATGGTAATTTTTTTTCTATTACGTATGGCACGTATCTTTGATCCAATTTCCAAATGAACCACCCTCTAATGTTTCCTAATAAAAAACATAATTCTATCTTAGCAAAAAAAATATTGACAATCTACTATAGGTATTGTTATCTTATAGACAATTAATATTCATATGGGAATACAAAAGTTTGCTTATTATTATTTTTTTAACTTTTAGTATTCTTATATGAATCTAATTTATCTATTTAGAAACAATAGCGATTTAAAACAAATTGTTGATTAGGTCTGATCAATAGAGGAAAGCTACTAGCAAATAAAAATAAATAGAATGGATGATGAAAAATGAATTCACCGATGGTTTATGAGCTTCGTCGACCGAAAGAGGTTGCTCCTAATAAAACTTATCCTGCCCTTTTTGTGATGCATGGAATCGGAAGCAACGAGCAAAACATGCTGTCATTGGTAAATGGGTTAGAAGAGGAGTTTTTTATTTTTAGTATTCGGGGTCATTTGGAGCATCCGCCTGGATTTGCTTTCTTTACGATTCAAGGCTATGGAAGACCGCATAGAGAGGTATTTGATCAAGCGATTACTAACCTGACAAGTTTTATTGAGTATGCGTCTGATCAGTATCCTTTAGATTCAAGCCAGCTTTACTTAATGGGCTTTAGCCAGGGAGCAATCCTTTCGATGACACTCGGTTTGACATTAGGGGAGAGAATTAAGGGGATTATTGCCTTAAGCGGATATATTCCCGGATTCATCAAAGAGGAATATGACGTAAAACCAGTGCATAATATGTCCCTTTTTATTTCTCATGGAGAAATGGATCAAGTACTGCCATATGAGTGGGGAGTCGCAAATAAAGAGTATTTTCAAGCATTAGGTGCAAGTGTCACGTTTAAAACGTATCAAGAAGGACATACCGTATCTTTGCAAAACTTTCAGGATTACATGAAGTGGCTGCAGGATTCATTAAAGAAATAACAGATTACTCACAAAGGAGATGATATTATGCTTCCATCATATTTTATTGCTCATGGAGCGCCATTAATAGCCATTGAGACAAATGAATATACGCAGTTTTTAAATGAATTAGGCAGCACATGGCCAAGACCAAAGGCGATTATTTTATTTTCAGCTCATTGGGAGTCAAGTGCTCAAAATGTGAGCAATGTCGATCAATATAGCACAATCTATGATTTTGGCGGATTTTCTGAAGAATTGTTTCGCATTCAATATCCGGCAAAGGGAGATCAGGAGATTGCGAAGGAAATTCAAGAGTTATTTGAGAAACAGGGGATCTCTTATGAAGTTGATGCCAAGCGCGGTTTAGATCACGGAGCATGGGTAGTTCTGAGGTTACTGTACCCAAATGCCGACATTCCTGTCATCTCGATGTCCGTTAATCCGCGGCTTTCACCAGAGGAGCAGTATAAGATTGGGAAATCCTTAGCGGAGTTAAGGAAGAAGGATGTTTTAATCATCGGCAGTGGGGGAACGGTTCATAATCTAAGAGCGCTGAATTGGGCAGATAATGGAGAAGTAGATGATTGGGCATTAAATTTTGACGAGTGGCTGGCAAGTCATTTGAAAAATTGGGACCTAGCATCACTTTACAAGTATCAGTCATTAGCACCTGCCGCTAGTTTAGCAGTTCCGCCATATGGCAACGAGCATTTTGTGCCGATCTTCTACGCAATGGGTGCGGCAGATGATCAGCAAACAGCAAAACTATTACACCGCAGCTACCGATATGGAAATCTTAGTCATAGTGTTTGGCAATTTGGCTGAGATATATTTACGAAAAAAGTCAGCATGATGCGATAGATAAATTGATGGCCAAATGGCAGGTTATGAATTAGATTTAGCTTTCTTAGCGATGGCTGTGTTCCTTGCAATCAACGGCAGTAAAATGTTTGCACTTGATCAATTGATGTTAATAGGTCAGAAAATAATAGTCAAAATAGCAAAGCCGCTTAATAATGGACGGCGTTACTTCAAATGGAGGTAATACCGTCTTTTTTAATAGAAGGAGGAAGCCAGATGCCGATTATTCAAATTACCCTGCTCGAGGGAAGAGAACCAGAAGCAGTTGAACAATGCATTCGCGATGTAGCCCATACGGTTCATGAATCACTTGGTGCCCCTTTATCAACCATTCGTGTTTACGTAAACGAAGTTCCTAAAAATTATTATGCAGTCGGAGATCAATTAAAAAGCGAGATGTAGAATTGGGATAGGAGGATTCTTTTGATTAATTACAAACAGCTGGCTGAAATGCTAGTAAAAGCTGAAGAAGGCAATTATGCAATTCCCTGTATTACCTCTCAACTCCCTGAATTTAATTTATCTATGGGCTATCTTGTTCAAGACGAGCTAATTCAAATAAAGAAGAATCAGGGAAGTACCTTTTTTGCTTATAAAATGGGTATAACCAGTGAAGCAAAGATGAAGCAAATGAATATAGACCAGCCGATCTATGGGGCTGTGTTTGACTATATGAGGGTACATGAAAAGGGGGAAATCTTTATAGAGGAATTCATTCATCCGAAAGTGGAGGCGGAAATTGCTTTTATACTTGGTGAAGATATTGAAGGGCCGGGGGTTACAGGGGCGGAAGTGATGGCCAAAACGAAGGGAATTCAGCCTGCTTTTGAGATCATTGATAGCCGGTATGAAAATTTTAAGTTTAAGCTGCCTGATGTAGTTGCAGATAATACATCTGCCTCTAGGGTTGTTATGGGAAATAAAGTTTTCAATCCTAAACAATTCGATCTTGAAAAGATTGGGGTAACACTATCTATAAATGGGGAGATAAAAGCTAGCGGGACAAGTGCGGACGTTTTAGGCAATCCCGCCAACTCTGTTGCGATATTAGCCAATATGCTATTTTGCCAAGGAAAGGGCAAAATCCCGAAAGGCTCTATCATCTTCACTGGAGGAATCACAGAGGCGATCTTGTTAACGAAAGGCGATCATGTGACTTCAAAATTTGAGGGAATGGGTGAAATATCACTTTATATTCGTTAATCATGATTAAAGGCCAGGCTTTAGCCAAAATTAATGGAAAAAACTAGATGCCGTAAACTGCTTGGCATCTAGTTTTATTTTAATTAGTCTTATTTAGAATAGTTATCAAAATATCCCTGGATAAAGATAATCGGTGTTCCTTTATCTCCGCTTCCTGAAGTTAAATCGGATAGAGAGCCAATCAGGTCAGTTAATTTTCTAGGAGTCGTTCCTTGTGATTCCATTGATCCTACAAGGTCAGATTCTTTATTAGTAATAAATTCGGAGATCGCCTTTTTCAGCTCTTCCCCTTTTAAATCAGCAAAGTTGTTATCAGCAAGATATTTCAGCTTTATTTCATTAGGAGTTCCATCAAGACCGGATGTGTAAGCAGGTGATACAACTGGATCCGCAAGCTCCCAAATTTTTCCGACAGGATCCTTAAAGGCGCCGTCTCCGTATACCATCACTTCAACGACTTTTCCAGTCTTTTCTTTAAGCATTTGCTGAATATGATCAACGATCGGCTGGCAATTGCGCGGGAATAGCTTCACGCTGTCTTCTGTTGCTTTATTAGATCCAAGGAGACCGTAATCTTCATTACAGCCGCTTCCATCAATAGAAGTTGATAAGATATTATCAAGACTATAAATTTTTTCGCCGCCATTGGCTTTTAAGATTCTCTTTGTTCTAAATCTTGTATGGATATCACAAGTAAGAACATTCTTTGTATATTCTAAAATGGTTTTTGGGTTATTAGAGAAGATGACTTCACATTCAACACCGTATTCTTCTACTAATGATTTATAGTAATCAATATAATCAACACCGGTAAAAGTATGTTTGTTATAGCCAAAAAGGTCACGGAATTGGTTCTCAGTTAAGACATCTGTCCAAGGATTCACACCCTTTTCATCAAGTAAATCGATATCTACTAGATGATTTCCTACTTCATCAGACGGATAGCTGAGCATTAATACAATTTTCTTTGCTGCCCCCTTTGCAATACCGCGAAGACAGATCGCAAAGCGATTGCGGCTTAAGATAGGGAAAATGACCCCAATTGTTTCATCACCAAATTTTGAACGAACATCTTGAGCAATATGATCGACTGTCGCATAGTTTCCTTGTGCACGGGCAACAATGGATTCTGTTACTGTTACAATATCTTTATCTTGAATGCTAAAGCCTTCAACTTCTGCAGCCTTTAGCACACTATCTACAACAATTTCTTCAATATTGTCCCCTTGATTGATGATGGGGCAACGAAGGCCTCTAACAACAGTTCCAACTACTCTTTCCAATATAATCGCTCCCTTATGACTGTTAGGCTTAATTTCCATAATATCCACTTGTACTATACACCTCTTTAATGGTATAAGTAAAATTAATATATCTAATAGTGGATATAAGGAGTGGTTATGTGGTAAGTAAATTAGATTTATATAAGGTTTTTTGTAAAGTTGGAAATTGCAAAAGTTTTTCTAAGGCGGCGAAAGAGCTTTACATGACACAGCCTGCCGTTAGTCAAAGCATCATGCAATTAGAAAAAGAATTGGATACACGCCTTTTCAATCGGACTCCTAAAGGGGTTACCTTCACTGATGAGGGCAAACTATTATTTGAATATATTCATTCAGCCATTAATTTAATAGATGTAGGAGAGGAAAAAATACTAGAATTTAAGAATTTAACTACGGGAGAATTAAAGATTGGTGTTGGGGACACGATCTCCAGATATTTCTTACTTCCATATTTAGAGGCTTTTCACAATAATTATCCTAATATTAAATTTAAGATTGTGAATGGGACGACATTAGAAATTTGCTCTTTGCTGAAATCGGGAGAGGTCGATGTGGCTGTTTGTAATTTCCCGATTGATGACCCTGCGTTAGAGTTAAGGCCATGCCTTGAAGTCCACGATATCTTTGTATGCGGAGAAAAATATAAGGGCCTATTATCTGAAGCCGTTAGTATCCAGAAATTAGTCAAGCTGCCTTTAATTTTTCTAGATAATTCAAATTCCAGAAACTATGTTGAGGATTATTTACTATCCAAAGGAATACAAATATCCCCTGAATTCGAATTAGGCTCACATGATCTGCTTTTGGAATTTGCAAAAATAAATTTAGGGATTGCCTGTGTCACGAAGGAATTTTCACTAAGTTATTTAAATAAAGGATTATTGTATGAAATCCAGCTTATAGAGGAAATACCAAAACGCGATATAGGTGTCTGTTTTCTAAAAAGTGTTCCGCTATCGCCAGCTTCTACTAAATTTGTGGATATTATTGAAAATAAAAAAGACGGAAAGAAAATACCATATTCTTTAAACACCTCTAAAAAATAAGAGGTGTATTTTTTTGGTTGCTCGCAAACAAAATAAACTAAATATTACAAAATCTATTTAATTATTTTGAAAATGGCTACATATGATTAGGAGTAAGGTTTGATTTTCTCATTAAGGAATAAAAAATTTGGAGGGGGATTCATGAGAAAGATTCTTTCAATTATGTCCATACTTCTACTACTATTTGTAGCTGCATGTTCAAGTGATTCTGCTACAAAAAAGCCAGAGGAAGAAAAACCGAATGAAGAAAAGCCAGAGAAAACGTGGGAACCAGAAAAGGCAATTGAAATCGTTGCACCTGCTGGTCCTGGAGGCGGTTGGGATACAACTGCGCGTATGGCAGCAAAAGTCTTTGAAGAAGAGAAGATTATCGAGCAAAGCTTAGGAGTAGTAAACAAACCTGGAGGTGGAGGAGCAATTGCTTGGGCGTACATTCATAGCAAAAAGGATAGCCCATATAACTTGTTCGTTACTTCGCCGCCTATGCTTTTAGTTCCGCTTAACGGACAATCTGAGTTTGATTTCGAGGATTTCACACCAATTTCTAACCTGATTGCAGATTATGCAGCGATTGCCGTTAAGGCAGATGCAAAATGGAATAATTTAAATGAATTATTTGAGGACATGAAAAAGGATCCATCTAGCATTTCGATTGTTGGAGCATCTTCTCCAGGAAGCATGGACCACATTCAATTCATTAAAGTAGCAAAGGCTGCTGGAGTAGACATTAAGAAAATAAAATATGTATCAGATCAAGATGGTGGTGCACTTACTCAATTGTTAAATGGCAGTGTACAAGTTTTTTCAACAGGTGTAGCTGAAACGGTAGAGCAAGTAAAGGCAGGGAAAATTAAGGTATTAGGTGTGACCTCAGAAGAACGTCTATCTGGTGAAGTATTAAAAGACTTCCCAACAGTAAAAGAGCAAGGAATTGATGCTACGTTCATTAACTGGAGAGGTTTCTTTGGGCCGCCGGAGATGGATCAAGCGGCACTAGACTATTATGAGAAGAAATTTAAGGAGTTAAGTGATTCTGCAGGCTGGGCGAAAATACGCGAGCAATATGGATGGTCTGAAATGTATATGAACAACAAAGAATATGTTGAATTTTTGACAAAAGAAAAAGTAGCCATGAAAGAGCTATTAGATGAATTAGGCATAGGAAAATAAGGAATGCAATAGGGAGCCAATGGATCAATTCATTGGCTCCTTTCCAAAAGGTGGTGCAAGCGTGTTAAATACATTAAATAAAAAACTATCCGTTTTTTTAGCATTGATATCCATTGGCTATTTAGTGTTAAGCTTTCGTTTACCAGCTTTTCCTTATGTTCCGGTAGACTCCGATGCAGTTCCGATTACACTTGGATTTATTCTTTTGTTTTTATCAATCTTACTTTATTTCAATAAAGATGAACAAAAAGACGAAGGCAGAAAAATTCCAAAAGGGGAAGGGAAGGTTATTTTAACTGTTCTTGGTTTTGTACTGCTCTATATTTTCTTTCTTGAAATACTAGGGTTTATCATTACAACTTCCTTATTTCTTTTCCTTAATTCTCGATTTCTTGGATATAAAAAGTGGCTTTCAAATGTCATTGTATCTCTATCAATCCCTCTTTTTATCTATCTTTTATTTAATTCATTCTTACAAATTAGTTTACCAAAAGGCATTTTACCTTTTTAGGGAGGAGGGTTACATTGGATATTTTTGAAGGAATCATAACTGGCTTTAAAGTAGCGTTAAGCCTGAATGGCCTCTTATTTGTATTTATTGGTGCAGTAATCGGAACACTTATTGGGATGATTCCTGGGTTAGGTCCAATAACAGCCATTGCTGTTATGATCCCGATTACGTATGGAATGGATCCTGCAATGGCCTTATTGTTAATGGCAGGAGTTTATTATGGCGCTGCTTACGGTGGTGCAGCTTCTTCTATCTTACTGAATGCACCTGGAGAATCAATGTCTGTTCCAACTACCTTCGATGGATATCCAATGGCAAAACAGGGGAAAGCGGGTAAGGCATTGGCCATTGCCGCAATCGCTTCCTTTGTAGGAGGTACAGTAAGTGTTGTTCTTTTAACACTTTTTGCACCGGTTCTTGCAAATCTTGCCATATCATTTGGTCCTGCTGAATATTTTGCACTGATGTTAATGGGTTTAATGACTGTATCAAGTTTCTCAGAAGGTTCAACAGTAAAAGCTTTAATATCAGCCACAATTGGGTTTATGATTTCCACGATAGGAATAGATGGACAAACAGGCACTGTGAGATATACCTTTGGCATTACAAATTTATTAGAAGGAATTGACTTTCTAGTTATAGCCCTTGGTTTGTTTGCATTAGCAGAGGTTAGCTCATTAATATTGGAACGGAAAGAAAAAAGTATCTTCAGCAATAAACTAGGAAGCTTACATTTAACAAAACAAGATTACAAGGAAATGGCTGGACCAATGGGTAGGCAATCCGTTTTAGGCTTTTTGATTGGCGTTCTTCCTGGTGCAGGCGGAACTATTGCTTCCTTTTTAGCATACATTTCGGAGAAGAAGTTATCGAAAAAACCAGAGGAGTTTGGAAAAGGTTCGATTGCCGGTTTAGCCGGACCAGAGGCTGCAAATAATGGAGCTTCTAGTGGTGCCTTTGTTCCTTTATTAAGCTTAGGAATCCCAGGTTCAGGAACAACAGCGGTTATGTTAGGGGCATTAATTGTGTTAGGGGTCCAACCGGGCCCATTACTAATGAATGATCACCCCGATGTGTTTTGGGGAGTGATTGCGAGTATGTATATCGGGAATATTATTCTGCTAATATTGAACCTTCCATTAATACCATATATATCGAAAATATTAAAAATACCACGCCCGCTACTGATTTCACTCGTCATCGTATTTTGTTTAATCGGTGTTTTTGGAATAAGCTATAGTACATTTGATTTATATTTGTTGGTGTTATTTGGAATTATCGGGTTCTTTATGGCAAGCTTGAAATTTCCAGCAGCCCCTATGCTATTAGCCTTTATATTAGGCGGAATGATGGAACAGTCTTTACGTCAATCTTTGACTATATCAAACGGGAGCTTACTGATTTTTGCAGAAAGGCCAATTGCTTGCACATTACTAGTCATTGCATTCCTTTCCTTTATTGTACCGATCTTTAGGAATAGGAAAAAGAAAAAAAGAGCTGATGATTCAATGGACCAACAGCTATAACTCTATATAACACCTAACTAGTATTGATAAGGAAGAAAGGGTGATTAGTTTCATGCAAAAGTTAGAATCAACAAAAGCTCTTCAAGTAGATGAAGTATTAGAAACCATTGCAGAATATGTCTTAAATAAACAAATAACAAGTGAGGCTGCATTTGAAACAGCAAGATATGTACTCATGGATACGTTAGGCTGCGGATTTTTGGCAATGAGATACCCGGAATGCACAAAACATCTTGGCCCAATTGTCCCTGGAACGGTCGTACCAAATGGAAGCAGAGTACCAGGGACACAATTTGAATTAGATCCGGTACAAGCAGCTTTTAATATTGGCTGTGCAATTCGTTGGCTTGATTATAATGATACATGGCTAGCAGCCGAATGGGGACATCCTTCCGATAACTTAGGTGGCATACTTGCTGTTGCTGATTATGTAAGCCGGAAACGGATTTCTGAAGGAAGTGACCCACTCACAATGGACAGTGTACTTGAAGCAATTGTCAAAGCGCATGAAATTCAAGGAGTACTAGCCTTAACAAATAGCTTGAATCGTCAAGGTCTAGATCATGTTCTATTTGTTAAGATTGCAACAACCGCTGTGGTAACAGCTATGCTTGGGGGAACAAAAGAACAAATAATCAATGCCTTATCGAATGCATGGATTGATAATTCTAGCTTGAGAACATACCGTCATTTTCCGAATACAGGCTCACGGAAGTCTTGGGCAGCAGGAGATGCAACAAGCCGCGGTGTTCGGCTGGCGATGATGGCTATGAAAGGTGAAATGGGCTATCGAACAGCATTAACGGCTCCGAATTGGGGATTTCAAGATGTCCTTTTTGCTGGAAAGGAACTTACGTTAAGTAGACCGTTAGACACTTATGTGATTGAAAACATCTTATTTAAGATTTCGTTTCCTGCAGAATTTCATGGTCAAACAGCTGCGGAATGCGCGGTTGAACTACACCCGCAAATCGTGAATCGTTTAGATGAAATTGATAAAATCGTTATAACGTCACATGAGTCAGCGATAAGAATTATTGATAAAACAGGTCCGCTTCATAATCCTGCAGACAGAGATCATTGTCTGCAATATATAGCGGCAATTGGACTCCTATTTGGAACAATAAATTCAGATCACTATGAAGAGGAAGCTTCACAGGATCCGAGAATTGATCGCCTCCGTGAAAAAATGGAGGTTATTGAAAGTAAACTGTACAGTGAGGATTATCTAGATCCAAATAAGCGATCAATCGCCAATGCGATTCAAATATTTTTCAAGGATGGTACGTCAACTGAAAAGATTATCAGGGAATATCCAATTGGGCACCGCTTCCGCAGAGATGAGGGAATACCATTATTATTTAAAAAATTCAGCAGTAATTTAGAAACGCGCTTCCCTCAAAACCAAGTAGGTGAAATCTTTCAATTATGTACAGACCACAATGAATTATGTAAAACAAACGTCAATGATTTCATGGCGAAACTAGTAATCTAGGGGGGAATCCATATGCCTTGGATTGTTGATAAAGAACTAAGTCAAGAAGAGTTGGCCAAACTGTTTCGTGAAAAAATGTTACATTCTACTATTTTACAGATACCAGGCGTGCATGATGGAATGACCGCTCTTGTTGCAAAAAAAGCTGGATTCGAGGCACTGTATTTATCAGGTGCTGCCTATACAGCTAGTCGCGGGCTTCCAGATTTAGGTATTGTTACTTCAGAAGAAATGGCTGCACGTGCTAAGGACCTCATTCGTGCTGCAAATTTACCGGTACTCGTAGATATCGACACAGGTTTTGGCGGGATTCTCAATACAGCAAGAACAGCAAGAGAAATGGTGGACGTAAAGGTGGCTGCCGTCCAAATAGAAGATCAGGACCTGCCAAAGAAATGCGGTCATCTTAATGGAAAAAAGTTAATTAGTGTTGAAGACATGATGCAAAAGATCAAGGTTATTAAAGAAGTAGCTCCTTCATTACTTGTTGTTGCAAGAACGGACGC
This sequence comes from Bacillus sp. JJ1773, assembly GCF_036962035.1. Classification (NCBI taxonomy): domain Bacteria; kingdom Bacillati; phylum Bacillota; class Bacilli; order Caryophanales; family Bacillaceae; genus Bacillus; species Bacillus sp. JJ1773. The sequence goes on along the minus strand of NZ_JBALNX010000033.1, from coordinate 104,812 downwards.
AGTCGCTGTTGAAGGAATCGATCAGGCAATTGAACGGGCAAATAAGTATGTAGAAGCTGGAGCGGATGCTATTTTTCCAGAAGCACTCACGAATGAAGAGGAGTTTCTGCAGGTGAAGAATGGAATAAAGGCGCCGCTGTTAGCCAACATGACAGAATTCGGAAAAACGCCTTATTTTCATGCTAACGAATTTGAATCATTTGGTTACAGCATGGTTATTTACCCAGTCACATCACTTCGAACTGCTGCAAAAGCAATAGAAGATGTTTTTACTGAAATTCGCAACAATGGTACACAAAAGAATTACCTAAATAAAATGCAAACAAGAAAAGAACTTTATGAAACAATCAGTTACTATGAATTCGAAAAACTAGACTCAAAAATTGCAAAAACTGTATTAACGGAAACATGAATGAGGGACATTTGGACGGGAGCTGTGCCCCAATTCAAACGAAGGCGGGACAATAAACCTGACCTCTTGTCCCTTTGAAAGTGGGTAAGTCATATTGATTGATTTACGGAGTGATACGTTAACAAAGCCTACCGGGGCAATGAGAAGGGCAATGTATGAAGCGATAGTAGGCGATGACGGAAGAAGCAATCAAGACGGAAAAGGAGAAGACCCGACCGTCAATACCCTTGAAGACTTAGCAGCAAACATAACAGGGAAAGAAGACGCCATGTTTTGTAACAGTGGCTCAATCGGAAACATAATCGCTATGATGACTCACTGTATCAGAGGGGATATTGTAGCAATAGAGGAGAACAGCCATATATACAAAAGTGAAAGATCACCTTTCATGAAGAACTACTTTGGTTTACAACCAGTCTCTTATGAAACAGATGAGTTTGGGATTCCAAAAATAGAAAACCTCAAATCTATTTTTTTACAAGGAGAGACAAAGCTTTTATGCTTGGAGAATTCAAACAATTTCAAAGGCGGTACGTGTATGTCTGCTCAGGAGACAGAAGTGATCTGTAAACTGGCAAAAGAATGCAAGATTCCTGTTCATTTAGATGGAGCGAGAATATTTAATGCAGCTGCCTATTATAATCTATCAGTTAAAGAGCTAGTAGCCCCGGTTGATTCCATTATGTTTTGTGTTTCCAAAGGATTAAGCGCGCCGATCGGTTCCCTGCTTTGTGGAAGTAAAGAATTTATACAGCAGGCAAGAACAACGAGAAAGCTGCTTGGAGGAGGCATGCGACAATCTGGTATTGTTGCAGCCGCAGGAATTCTTGGGATAACGGAGGAATCCCAAAGGTTAAAAGAGGATCATGAACATGCCTATTTACTCGCAAGCAAAATTGCGGAGAATAAAAATATTAAATTAAACCTCGGAATGGTTCAAACGAATATTGTAGTCGTTGATGTTTCGCCTAGTGGATATTCAGCAGGAAAATTTGAATCGGATCTTATGGAGCGTGGGTTAAAGGTTAAAAGCATGTCAGACAAATATGTTAGAATGACAACATACCGCGGTATAAGTAAAGATGATATAGAAAAAGCGGCAGAGATTTTTAATGGGTACTGTAATGAATTGTAAGGGACAATGGGACAGGAACCGTGCCAATTAAGGAACGCGAGGACAAACTACTTCCAATCAATAACGAAGGCGGGACCATGAACCTGTCCCTCTGACCCACATAATTAGTAGTTGAATGTTTCAGAAGAATCTGATAAGATAGTATCAATTTCAAAGGCTATGTGTAACTGGCGAAAACGGATAACCGTGGGGGAGCACATAGTATCGATTAGCCGTTCGCCTGGGCAGAGGTAAGGGAGTTTTTTCCCTTACCTCTTTGTGTATATACAGGAGGGATGGCTCAGAAAATTAATGGTTGATAAAGCTTTTAATTTCTATTATTGTAGAGATACAGATTTTTCCCAATATTTGAAGATTTTTAAAAAGTGAATAGGAAGAAAGCTATGATTGTTATGGGTCACACTATAGCAGGAGCAGCTTCTGGAGAGACTGCAGGTTGACTGCAGCGCCGAAGGGTTCAAAATCTCAGGCAAAAGGACAGAAGAATAACGAATGTATTGTGGTATTTGTTATTTTTTGATGTCTGAAGAGATTGGAGAACACCAGTCTCTTTTTTATTTTATTAGATTCCAAGGTTATAAATATACGATAAAGAGGAGAAGTGAAGATGAGCACAACAGTGGTAAATAAAGCAAAGACAATCAAAACATTAAATAACATCGCAGAAAGCGGACTAAAAGTTTTTAATAATCATTATACAATTGACAATGATAGTGAGAACCCTGATGCAATTGTTGTTCGCAGCTTTAATATGCATTCAATGGAATTCGGCAAACAATTAAAGGCTATTGCGCGAGCAGGAGCGGGCGTGAATAACATTCCAGTCGATAAGTGCACGGAGCAAGGGATTGTTGTATTTAATACCCCAGGTGCTAATGCCAACGCGGTGAAAGAATTGGTGCTGACTTCATTAATGGCTGCATCTCGTAATCTTTTTGCCGGTGTGAGCTGGGTTAAGACGTTAGCAGGCGAAGGAGAACAAATTCCAAAGCTTGTGGAAGCGGGCAAGAAGCAATTTGTTGGGAAGGAAATTAAGGGGAAAACTCTAGGCGTCATTGGGTTGGGAGCGATCGGCGCACTTGTGGCGAATGATGCGATTGAGTTAGACATGGATGTCATTGGGTTTGACCCATTTATCTCTGTTGATATTGCCTGGAAGTTATCCCGCAAAGTACAGCGGGCGATGACCATTGAACAGCTTTTTGCTGAATCCGATTATATTACCGTCCATGTTCCATTAACGGAAGATACAAGAGAAATGTTCAACGAAGCGACCTTTAGCTTAATGAAGGACGATGTTTATATTTTGAACTTTTCTCGAGGTGAATTAGTGAATGAAAAGGATATGGCAGCTGCCCTTGAAAGCGGAAAAGTAGGAAAGTATATGACAGATTTCCCAAATGAAAATGTAATGAAAATGAAAAACGTGATTCCAACCCCTCATCTTGGTGCTTCTACAGTTGAATCCGAGGAGAATTGCGCGATTATGGCATCCCGCCAGCTAAAGGAGTTTCTAGAGACAGGGAATGTTAGAAACTCAGTGAATTTCCCAAATGCTGCTCTTCCTTATACAGGAAAGCAGCGTGTGACAGCTTTTCATCAAAACATTCCAAACATGGTCGGAAAGATTACATCTGCTATATCCAACTATCATTTAAACATCGCCGACATGGTGAATAGAAGCCGTGGCGATTATGCTTATACCATTATTGATATTGATAATAATGTAGATAATGAAATTATGTTGAGTTTGGAAGAGATCATTAGCCAAATCGATGGAATTGTGACCGTTCGGATGATTTAATTGACAAAGACTAGCCCTCTTAAGGTGGGGGCTGGTCTTTTTTTGCCAGAAAGAGTTCATGAAGCTCGTTTTAGCAGGTTAAGATGGAAAACGGAAATCCATGAAGGGTTCATGAGGCTTGTTTTAGCAGGTTAAGATGACGGAAGCCATGAAGGGTTCATGAGGCTTGTTTTAGTAGTTTAAGATGGAAAACGGTAGTCATGAAGGGTTCATGGTATTTAAGGTCGGTGATAATAACATACTAAGACCAGCATTTATGAAGTTTAGTGGAAACTTTACTGATTATCCAATATACTTGTAGGCGATGAAACCAAGAGAGTATTTAGACTAATAATGAAGGGGGAAATAGCCAGTGTCGAAATTGCCTAATTGTCCAAAATGTAATTCAGAATATACATATGAAGATGGAAATCTGTTTATTTGTCCGGAATGTGCCCATGAATGGAATCTGGAATCGGAGGCACAAAATGATGACGTAAAGGTTTATAAAGATGCAAATGGAAATATCCTAAACGATGGGGATACGGTTACAGTCATTAAAGACCTTAAGGTGAAAGGAAGTTCATCTGTTATCAAGGTTGGAACGAAGGTTAAAGGAATCCGTCTTGTGGATGGCGACCATGATATTGATTGCAAAATTGAAGGATTTGGAGCCATGAAATTAAAATCTGAATTTGTTAAAAAGGTATAAGAAAGACAGGTTACTAACATCGTATGTGTAAGATGTTCTTATATAAGGGCTGCTGAATCGTTGAAGAAAGATAAAAGCTGTTCTGCTTAAAATGAGGCAGAAACAGCTTTTTCTTTTGCAACAAGCTGGATTCCTGTGCATAGATTATGGATAAAACCAACTATGCAAAGGGGAATACTCGATATGATTCACCCACATACGGAATTACGCTTTATTAATGATCAGATAGGTTTTGGGGTATTTGCAACTGAATTCATTCCAAAGGGTACAATTACGTGGGCTTTGGATGGGCTGGATCAAATACTGGAGCCAAACGATGTTGAAAATCTAGATCAATACAGAAGGGAGCTCCTAAAGAAATACTCCTATCGTAATCAAGAAGGAAAATATATTCTTTGTTGGGATTTAGGCAGATATGTGAACCATAGTTTTCATGCTAATTGTTTAGGAACAGCTTATGAATTTGAAGTGGCAGTCCGGGACATTTATCCTGGGGAGCAATTAACAGATGATTATGGAACTTTAAATATAGATGAACCCTTTGAATGTATACCAGAGGATGGAACAGAAAGAAAAGAAGTTTACCCTGATGATCTTCTTTATTACTCAGAGGAATGGGATCAAAAAGTAATGGAAGCTTTACGAAATCTCTATGAGGTTAAACAGCCACTCATTCATCTCATTCAACCACAATTTATGGAAAAAGTAAAAATTGCATCCTCAGAGCAAATTCTATTGGATTCAATCCAATGCATCTATTATGACCGAAATAAACATAGGTAATGGATTATTAATGATGAAAGCTAAAAAGAGCAGGAGGTAAATTCCTTGCTCTTTCAGCATGTATATTTTTAATAGCAAAAAAAAGCTGTTATTCTACCTTAACCTTAACTTTATCAACCGCATTGTACCCATAGCCTTTTCTATTCCAGAAAGGTATCGATGGCTGAACTCGGTGGTAAGAATCGGTTGCTTTTGACATAATCACGTATTCACCTTTCGCAGCTGCCTTCCACTGGTATGACCACGCCACCCAGCCATAACCAACAGGATCCCGATTTTCCATTTTCGCATTTGTCCACGTTTGCCCATTATCCAAACTAATCTCAACTTTTGAAACAGTGCCTTCACCCGTCCAAGCTATTCCTTTTATTAAATGCTTACCTGTATTTAAAATTTTCATATCCAAAGGCTGCTGAATCGTTGAATTGACATGAAGCGTTGTGACCGGAAAAGCATCCTTGTCATTTTCCTTATGAGGATAAAACACATAGTCTATCGATTGGAAAGGACCGGAAAAATGAGAATCAATAATCGATATTTGCTTTATCCATTTGACAGAAGCCATGCCATACCATTGAGGCACAATTAATCGCAATGGGTAACCATGCTTAAACGGAATGGGCTGATGATTATATTCATAGGCAATTAAAGTATCAGGGTGCAGTGCTTTTTCGAGAGGCAGGCTTCGTGTATACGTATGAATCTGATCGGAATCGGTTCTTTTTCCATAATCATAGCCTTCTATGACTACTTCCTTAGCCCCTTCTCTAATGCCAGTCTGTTCAAGCAAGACACGCAAAGGAACCCCCTTCCAATAACCTTGGCTTATTCCTCCCTTTTCCCATTGTTCCCCAAATACTTTAGGTTCGAAAAGGCTTCGCTTGTCTCCTGCACATTCGAGTGCAATCTTTACTGTTTTTGCTGGAAGCTGCAGAATGTTTTGCATAGAAAGCAGTGAGGGAGTTGATACGAGTCCATTAATAGGGAGCCAATAGCTTGAATAAGATAATGTCGGATAAGAAAAGTGGTTCCGTCTATAAAAAAATTTGGCTGGCACGATGTCATTTTTAATGAAATGAATCGGTGATTCCTGATTTTCAGGAACTAAGCTATGTGTTTTTAAAAAGGGCTTTACAACAGGATATGGCTGATTTTGCATAATTCCCTCCTGGTAAGAATGGTGATTAATAATGATTATGTTGAATTCATCCTAAGTAGGCATAGTTAACGTGAATAGAAAACTCAATTTATGCTTATTTTTCAAACAGGCTGTAATGGATATAACATCTATCTTTGAAATAAACTTTGATTTATTAGAAGGATCCGCGGGTTTATAAAAAATATGAAGCATACACCCTCCAACATCAGGGATGTATGCTTCTCTATACATCTATTTAACTTTTCTAATTTCAATTTGGAATTCTTTAAGTCTCTGGTACAGGGTTGTACGGGAGATGCTAAGGTGTTTGGCTGTTCTTGTGATATTTCCCTTGTGTTTCATTAATGTTTGAATGTAAAATTGGCGTTCGTGTTCATAGTTTTTTTCCTTTATATCCGTAATGCTCTTTATATTATGGAGGGTATAAGTGTCTTCCTGCTTAAATGCTTGGACATTTTCAGCTATTTCTTGAGGAAGATGCTCTTGTTCAATAATGGATGAGTTCCCTGCTAAGTAATAGGCCCTTTCAATAACGTTGCAAAGCTCTCTTATATTTCCGGGCCAATTGTATTTTTTCATTAGCATCATGGCTTCATTTGAAAATTCCTTCTTATTACCGGTTAGGGCATTGAAATCTTCTAAATAATGATAACTGAAATGGGCGATATCTTCAGGCCTTTTGCGAAGAGGTATTAATTCGATAGTAAAAACATTTAGCCGGTAATACAGGTCACTACGAAATGAGCCATTGAAGGCAATTTCCTGAAAAAGATCCTTATTCGTTGCGGCAATTATTCGAACGTCTAATGGAATAGGCTTGTGACCGCCAACGCGAACGACTTCTTTTTCTTGCAAAACCCTTAATAAGGCTGTTTGCAGCTCAAGAGGCATTTCACCAATTTCATCAAGAAAAAGAGTCCCGCCATTAGCAACCTCAAATTTGCCTGGGCTGCCGCCCTTTTTGGCACCTGTAAAAGCCCCTTCTACATACCCAAACAGTTCAGAATTAATCAGTTCTTTTGAAATTGCACCGCAATTTATCGCTACAAATGGCTTATTCCTCCGTGCACTTTCATTATGGATAGCACGGGCAAACATCTCTTTGCCAGTCCCGCTTTCCCCTAGTAAAAGAGTATTGGCTTGTATTTTCGAAGCAGAGCGTGCCAATTCAATTGTTTTTAAAAATAAATCACTAGAGCCGACTAGATCATAGGTGGTTAAGTTCTTTCTTTCATTAAAGGAAAACCGATACGGATGGCGAGGAAGGGATTTAAAATGAATAAAAATCAACGAATTTTTCTTTTGTACTTTAATCTCGTAGCTTTCTTCGCTATCCTTACGCCTTAAAATACTCTCCTCGCCCTTTTCTCTATCCGCCCTATTCAAAGAAATCTCCTGTAAAACAGTTTGTACTAGGCTTTGTTTATTTCTCCATAGTTCTGCTGCCTTATTGTTTTGAAAATGAATTTGCCCTTCCTTTATGATAAACAAGCCTCCCGGCTGCTGGTCTGTAATTTCACCAAGGGCGTTATTTAGAATATACTGTTTCTCTTGACTTTCAACTAGCTTAGAACTTAGATGGATGATACACCTAATGCTTTCCAGCAGCTGTTCAGTTGATTCAGATGAAGTCTTTGGCATATAAACGCCCAATACACCTTTAAGTTCATCAAATGATCCAATAATAGTGAACCCTGCAACAACATATGTATTGTTTGATTTCATATCCCTTTCATTTGTAACTTCATATGCGGAAGTTTTCACTCTGAAAGCAGCAGCAATTCCACTGTTTTTCAATAGAGTGCTATTTACCGTATCTCCCGGTCGCAAATTTAATAGTGGGGAGGTTGCTGCGGGAAAGCCACCATTAATGATTTCTATCAGCACACCTTCTTCATTAAAATAGGCAAACGGGAAGGGCAGCTTTGAAAGATTCTTTTTGAGTTCAGAAAGAAGGGGCTCGCATTGATTATTTTTAGTCTGGAATTGTTCATTCTTTTTGACAGGGATAATGTCCTTACGGTGTGATGGCAGGGCATCTTCCATTAAGGGAATCGGTTTAATTGGATTATCTGACTCCCATAAAATATGAAATTGACCGGATTCAGTAACCTTTCCAATCCGAGAATTTAGCCATACATGCTGATTGATCGGATCAACCATAATTTTCCCTTGTGGGGCTTCAATGGATAGACCAGACAAGGCCCGTCGAATGGCATCAGCTGAGAAGGTATCTACTCTTTTGAGTGCTTCTGAAAGCAGGATCATGCTATTATAGGCACTTTCCATAACAGAACTAATAATATCAGTCCCATAAATTCGCTGGAATTCCATTATGAATTTTCTATTTTCGGCACGATCAATAGTGCTGAAATATGAAAAACTGGAATAAAGTTCAGTTTTTCCTTTAGGATCAATCGCTTTAATTTCGGTTTCTGCTGTCACATTACTAGCAATGGCCTGCTGAAACTCGAGTTTTTCATGCTGCTGGTAATAGCTAATAGTACTGTCGCCAACCAAGGTCGAAAAGATAATATCTGGATTCATCTGTCGGATTTCACTGAAATGCTTATCAAAAACTTGGTTTCCTAGTGCAACGTATTGTTCTCCAAACACAGATCCTCCGTGATATTCAACTAGCTGGCGTACGAATCGGTTTATCTCCCTAGGATAAATATAGTCTGAGCCTAGAAGGTAAAAGGTCTTTCCGACATGGCGGATGAGCCAAGGGATGAATTCCAGCAGCTGTTGATTAGGAGTTGAATTGGAATAAAAGATGTTGGGATGCATTTCTCCGCCTTCATTTATGGTCGGATAGAATAATAAATTATTATGCATTTCCAAAACGGGAATAACACTTTTCCTGCATGCAGCGGTGTAGCAGCCAACAATGGCCGTTACTTGATCGGTAACGATAAGCTTTTCAGCCTTCTGGCGAGTTATATCAGGATCGGAAGCTGCATCCTCAACGATCGGGATAAGTGTTTTTCCATTAATACCGCCGCTTTCATTAATATGTTTAATCGCTAATAAGCATGCTTGATACTGTCCCCGTTCGGTAATACTGGTTGTCCCTGTTAATGAAAAGAGAATTCCCACTTTCAACTCCTGTTTTTCCATTGATATTGGCTCCTTTCTTTTATAAAATTGTTCATTTTTTGTTCAGTACACTAATTTGACAGTTGAACATACTCTTTACAGATTTGAGTGTACAAATGCTTAACATTTTGTTTGTGAGAAAATTTTATTAATGAAAAATGTAATTTTTATAAAAGGAAGAAAAGTTGACTATCAAAAGGTTAACAACATCAATGTATTATATTCTTCATTTCATTAAAAAAACCTTTAAGTCTTTTATCTATGAAACTTGGTATGGATGTTGCATTACAAATAGTGAAGGGTGCAAAACAAAGAAAGGAAGTGACTGATTGTTTGGGTTTATTACAAATGTCACCCAAAATCCAAAGTTAATTGACTGACTATTCTAAAATTTATTCAGCTACTTTGGTAGGTCAGAAACATTACATGTTGAAAATTAAGGAGGGTTTATTTTGAATGCACAAGCAAAGAAAGCTTATTTAAGTACAGATAAATACATCCTTGAGAATAACATTAAGCCCCTTATTACAGAGGAGTTAATTGAAGAGCATAGAAAGCAGCCTGTTGGCAGACATAGCTATAATCTGAGCATGGTTCTCAATTTCCTAAGAAGAAATCACGAAATTATCGAAGGAAAAGATCTTATTGTTTGTACAAAGCCACATCAAGAATGGTGTTTAGGGGAGCATCCAGGGAAGCGCGGAGTTCCTTATAAAGTTTTTGAAGATCAATGCTTTGACACACGTGAGAAGGCGGAGCATGCATTATTCCTTAAAAGACTCAAAAAACATGGATTAGTAGATTAATAACTACCAAAAAGGGAGAGGATTCTATTGGCAATTAACGGTTATACAGATCGATTAAGTGTTCAGCCTGGTCAAAATATTAAATTTATGGTAAACAGTGACCAAAAAAAATATAAAACAGAAATTGTCCATCTTGTCCATGGAGATTCCAACCCTGAAGGGCCAGGACTAAAGATTTATAGTGTAGATGCAGATGTGAATAAGGAGTATGATGGCAGAAAGCAGGCCATACATATGGGGTCCTATATCAAATTCGATTCTCAGTCTCATTTTGAAAGCGTTAGCAGTTTTTCGTTGCAAGCAATGATTTTTCCAACAACACCTGATTTAGGCGTGCAAGGAATTCTAACAAAATGGTCCCCTGATCAAAATTCAGGCTATGGCCTTTTTATTGACGAAAAAGGCTGTCTGGCTTTATGGATTGGTGATCAAAACGGGAAAGTTGAGAAGGTTAGCACAAACAAGCCACTTATACAAGGCACATGGTTTTTTGTTGGGGGATCCTTTGATGCAGAAACGGGAAAAATAACTGTTTTCCAAGAAGCTGTTATTACGAAAACAAATGGGAGATTTTCACTTCCATTCGGCATTGATGATATGAATGCTAGTAATGAAGTAGAGACTGTAGTGAAGCCCCATACTTCCAATGATGCTGAATTCATTATCGCTAGTATTTTCCAAAAGGCAGACGGTAAACAAAAGGTTATTTGGCGATTCAATGGAAAAATTGACCGTCCGCGTATAGCGAATGCAGCTTTAACGAAAGAAGAAATGTCTGCATGGATTGAAAATCCTTCTGGAAATCGCGTTGTAGCTGCATGGGACTTTGCAGAGGGGATTACGAAGAAGGGCATCAAGGAGCTTGAAAAGATATATGATAAGGGGCCAAATCAAATCCATGGTGAAGCAGTTAATCACCCTACTCGCGCGATGACTGGATATAACTGGACATCTGAGGAGCAAAACTTTACCCATGCTCCAGAACAATATGGAGCTATTCAATTCCATGATGATGATATGACTGATGCGAAATGGGATGTTGACTTTGAATGGACAGTACCTGACTCGTTAAAAAGCGGTGTATATGCTGCCCATGTGTATGCAGGAGATGATGAGGATTACATTGTATTCTTTGTTAGACCGAAGAAGGGAAAGCCTACTGCGAAAGCAGCTCTTATTATTCCTACTGCCAGCTATTTAGCATACGCCAACAACCGCTTCCAGGATATCCCGCTTGCCCAGCTTATGTTTGGAAGGGCTCCAGTCGTACAGCAGGAGGATATGTATTTAGGGGAGCATGCGGAATTTGGTCTATCCACATATGATCATCATAATGATGGCTCTGGGGTTTGCTTCTCATCAAGCTTGCGGCCAATTTTGAATATGAGACCAAAATACCGTCATAATCTATCTCCTTCCCTATGGCAATTTAATGCGGATTTACACTTAATCGACTGGCTGACTGAAAAAGGCTTTGACTTTGATGTCATTACGGATCAAGACTTGCATTTTGAAGGATATGAGCTGTTAAGCCATTATCAAGTGGCCATTACAGGCTCTCACCCAGAGTACTACTCGGGCCAAATGCTGGATGCTGTAGAGGATTACCAAGCTAATGGGGGCCGTTTCATGTATATGGGCTCAAATGGATTCTATTGGGTTGTTACCTTTGATCCGAAAAATCCAAACCTCATGGAAGTTCGAAAGAATTATGGAAACCAAGGCTGGAAATCTAAACCGGGCGAAATTCATTTAAGTATTACGGGCGAACAGGGCAGTATTTGGAAGCACCGCGGCAGGGCGCCTCAAAAGGTTTGCGGCGTAGGATATATGGCGGAGGGCTTTGAAGTATCCTCTTATTATCTCAGATCAGAGGATAGCTTTGAACCAGGAGTAGAATGGATTTTTGAGGGAATTGGAAAAGACGAAAAAATCGGTGACTTTGGTCTAGTAGGTGGAGGAGCAGCTGGATTAGAATTAGATATTTATGATGAGGAGCTTGGAACTCCTTCACATGCCGTCATTGTGGCTTCATCTGTAGGCCACACAAATGTCTATGTTCCGGTAGCAGAAGAATTGTACTTTAATATTCCAGGCCTGGGCGGGGAAGAGAATCCAAGAGTAAGAGCTGATATGGTTTACTACCCGACTCCAAATGGTGGTGCGGTATTCTCAACAAGCTCCATTGCTTATTGCGGAAGCCTATCACACAATAATTACGATAATAATATTTCTCGTCTAACAGAGAATGTTTTGAAACGTTTCTTATCAGATGAACCGATTCCATTTCCGGATTTGAGCAAGAAGGCTGAAACTGTAAAATAATTGTTTTAATAAGAAAGAGTTATTGTTTGATTAATAGTTTAATAGGGAAATACAGGTAAGCTCCGGTCAAAAACTAGAGGAGCTTACCTTTTTGTTGTATAGAATCCTCCTTTACTTTACTAATGTTTTAAATTAAAATATCTCTAATTAAAAATAATTATCAATACGTTAGTTTATATGTATTAGGCATATAATAAAAAAAACGTTTATAAAGGGGTAATGAGGATGAACAGCTTCCATAAGAAACCAAATATTTATGTTGGAGAAGTGAATTTAAAAGTAAAAGACTTACAAGCCTCAATCCATTTTTATCAAAATTTAATGGGCTTCAAAATATTAGAAGAAACTAGTCATAAAGCTGTCCTAACAACTGATGGGAAAACTCCATTAGTCACGCTTGAGCAGCCTGCAGATGTCGTCCCGAAAACAGGCCGTACGTCAGGTTTATATCATTATGCCATTCTGCTTCCAACCAGGGCTGATTTATCCGTCTTTTTACGGCATTTGCTTCAGACTGGCTACCGATTTGGAGCAGCCGATCATTATGTGAGTGAAGCTTTGTATCTCAATGATCCAGATGGAAATGGAATCGAAGTATATCGGGACCGCCCGTCTGATGAATGGAATTGGAAGAATGGGTTAGTGGATATGGCAACGGAACAGCTGGATGGGGAAGGAATTTTGGCTGAAAGTAATGCGGAGTGGACTGGTTTGCCTGCTGATACTCTTATGGGGCATATTCACCTGCATGTAGCCGATCTCCATCAGGCTGAGGAATTTTATACGAAGGGCCTTGGTTTCCAGACTGTTAGCTACTACCCGCAAGCTGTCTTTCTATCAACCGGAGGCTACCATCATCATATTGCCATCAATACTTGGCAGGGAGTCGGGGCACCAACCCCTCCGGAAAATAGTGTAGGTTTGAAATGGTACACACTTGTTTTTCCGAATGAGACAGCTAGAGACAACGTGGTTGCACAGTTGAAGGGGATAGGCGCATCGTTTAAAGAGGAAGAGGATTATTATGTGACAAGTGACCCAGCTGGGAATCGGATACGATTGGTTGTCTAAGTAGATAAAGCAAGCCTAGAGATTGGGAACACAACCATCTTAGGCTTGCTTTTCATTTTTTTGAAAGGAATATTGTTTCTTCGTTTTTGAAGAAATCCCCTCCATTTTTGCCTTTTCTCCTATTTGCAGAGTATGATTAAGGAATATATAGAACGTATCCTCGGAAAGGAGCGGTACATGTGGAACTGCATTTAACTAAAAAAATGATCAAAGACATGTGCGGTGCTGTCTCCTTCAAAAGAGGAGACTCTTTTTATCGTGCGGGAAAGGTAAAGATAAATAAATACAGTCATAATTGCTGTGAAGCTACAGTTACAGGTACGGAAGACTTCAATGTGACGATTGAAATGAATGAAAGTGGCGGCCTAAAGACCGCATGTAGCTGTCCAAAGCTTGCTTCTGTTAAAAATGATTGCCAGCATATTGCGGCTGTTTTGCTAGCTATGTACGATCGGCAGCGTCAAGGGGCAGAGCCGATGCAGAATGATTTGCTGACGGAGGGGCTGCTTCGGCTTTTCAACGATCAGCCCGTTCGGTCAAGCGGCGAGCAGCTTCATTTTGAAAATAGACAAGTTCTTCCTGCTGAACTCATCTGTAAGCCGGTGGATACGGGCAAGGGTTCATGGATGATGGGGGTCGAAATAAAAGTAGGTCCTGTTCATGTCCAGGATATTCGGCGATTTCTGGATAGAATGGGGGCAGGTCATTTCTGCGAGCTTTCAACCCTATTTACGTATGATCCACAGATTCATTGCTTTCAAAAGGAAACAGATGATGTGATTCAGGAGCTCCTTCAAGTAAGGCAAGATGAAAAGGCCTCTCTGTCAAATCAATCGGACGGTGCAAAAAGCGACCACATGGTGATGATCCCGTCTTCTTCTTGGGGACGGCTTCTTCCTCTCCTTATTAAGGCTCCACTCGTTAAGCTAATGTATGCCGGAAATACGTTTGAAGGTCTATGGTTGTCAGAAGAGGGGCTTCCGTTACAGTTTGACTTTGAAGAAAGTGAAAGAAAAGGATATCAGTTGCGTATAAGCGGAATGGACCGTTTGATGGTGATGGATTTATACAGGGCAGTCTTATATGATGGGCGAATCATTCAGCTGAAAGAAGAAGACTGCAGGCGTCTAATGGAATTGAAACAAATGCTCGAAACGGCAGGAACGAATGAAATTCCGATTTCGAGCAATCAGGTTGATTTTTTTTTGGAAAAAGTGATTCCGGGCTTGAAAAAAGTCGGAAATGTTCGTATATCAGATGCCATTGCTAATCGGCTTGTGAGGGCTCCATTAATCGCTAAGCTTTATTTGGATCGCGTAAAAAATCGTCTGCTTGCCGGGCTTGAGTTTCATTATGAAAATATCGTCATTAACCCGCTAGAGGGACGGGAACCGCCTGTGAGCATCATGCTCATAAGGGACGAAGAAAAGGAAGTGGCGATCCTTCAGCTGATGGAGGATAGCTCCTTTGGTAAAACAGATGGCGGTTATTTTTTGCAAAACGAAGAGCTAGAGTTCGAGTTTTTATGCTACACCGTTCCAAAGCTGGAGAAGCTTATGCAGATTTATGCCACAACAGCGGTAAGAAATCGGATTTTCAGAGAAAACGCCCGTCCGCAAATTAGGGTGAGGGTCAAGAAGGAACGCACCAATTGGCTGGAGTTTAAATTTGAAATGGACGGCATACCTGAACAGCAAATCCGGGATATTTTACAAGCTTTGGAGGAAAAAAGAAGGTATTATCGTTTGCGAAACGGATCGTTGCTTTCATTGGAAACACGGGAGTTTGAAGAAATACAACGTTTCCTGCGTGCTGTTCCTGCCCAAGATGAAGATTTAGAAAGCGGGTTGAATGTCCCGATTGTTCAGGGGCTTCGGCTGCTAGATTCGGCAGAGGGGAGCCAAGCCT
Source organism: Bacillus sp. JJ1773 (assembly GCF_036962035.1). Lineage (NCBI taxonomy): Bacteria > Bacillati > Bacillota > Bacilli > Caryophanales > Bacillaceae > Bacillus > Bacillus sp. JJ1773. Next base: position 89,619 of record NZ_JBALNX010000033.1, on the reverse strand, counting down.
TTACATTGGAGGAATCGTTTAAGCAGTTTTTAGAAAAGCTTCGCAATCCTGAGCATTTCGAGGTTCCAGAGAAGTTAGAGCCTATTTTGCGGGATTACCAAAAACAAGGCTTTAAGTGGATGAAAACCCTTGCCGGCTATGGGTTCGGAGGGATTCTTGCAGATGATATGGGACTTGGGAAAACACTGCAGAGCATTGCGTTTATTTTATCAGAGCTCTCGGATATCCGTGAGAAGAGGAAGCCCGTTCTGATCGTATGTCCATCCTCATTAACCTATAACTGGCTTAGCGAATTGATGAAGTTTGCTCCGGAAATAGAAGCTTTGGTGATGGATGGCAGTAAAGCAGAGAGGACGCAATTGCAAAGGGCTTGCATAGAAATGGATGTCGTTATTACCTCTTACCCCCTGCTGCGCCGAGATATCAAATGGTACGAGAAACAGGCCTTCCATACTGTGTTTTTCGATGAGGCACAGGCCTTTAAAAATCCGATCACGCAAACAGCGAGAGCGGTGAAAAGAATACAGGCGAATCACCGTTTTGCCCTCACCGGGACGCCTATTGAAAATTCGATTGAGGAGCTTTGGTCGATTTTTCACGTTGTCTTTCCAGAATTATTTATGGGATTACAGGAATACAGTCACTTGTCAAAAAAGACGATATCCAGAAGAATTCGTCCATTCTTGCTTCGCAGGCTGAAGGAGGATGTTCTGTCAGAGCTTCCTGAGAAAAATGAAGCGGTGATATCAGTAGAGTTGTTCCCGGATCAGAAGAAATTGTATGCAGCCTATTTGGCGAAGCTTCGTCATGACACGCTTAAACATTTGGACAAGAACACACTCAGGAAAAATCGCATTCGGATTCTTGCAGGATTAACAAGATTAAGACAAATTTGCTGCCATCCAGCCTTGTTCGTAGACGGCTATAAAGGAAGCTCAGCAAAATTTTTGCAGCTCATGCAGCTAATTGAAGAGGCAAGGCTTTCCGGAAGAAGGGTGCTGATTTTCTCCCAATTTACAAAAATGCTTTCGCTTATTGGCAGAGAACTGGTGAAACAAGGTCTGCCTTTCTTCTATTTGGATGGTCAAACTCCATCCGAAGAACGTGTGGATTTATGCAATCAATTCAATGCAGGGGAGCGCCACTTTTTCCTCATTTCCTTGAAAGCGGGCGGCACAGGGCTCAACCTGACTGGTGCTGACACGGTTATTCTATATGATCTTTGGTGGAATCCGGCTGTCGAGGAGCAGGCTGCAGACCGCGCTCATCGCATCGGGCAAACGAAAACGGTGCAGGTCATTAAGCTTATATCCCGCGGGACCATCGAGGAAAAAGTGAATGAACTGCAGGAGAAAAAGCGCCATTTAATAGAAGAGGTCATAGAATCCAAGGAGGGTGTGATGTCTGCTCTTACGGATGAAGATATTAGGGAGATATTGGGGGTTTAAGGGCGACATAGAAATGCTATAAAAAAATTGAGAGACAAATACATACGTTTTGTCTCTTCTCCTTTAAGAAATTATTTAAATGTAGAAATAGATTCTTCCAGCTTTTCCGCAAATCCCTTTAATAAAAGAGTTGTTTCCTCTAAATTATTTATTTTTTCTATTTCCTCTTTCGATGCACGATCTACTTCTATCGTATCTTCAACCGTTTGTTTTGTAATATTGGCAATACTCTCTAGGGATGCGAACATTTCCTCTGATCCCGCACTTAATTGCTCCGTTACAGCTGAAACCTCATGGATTTCTTCATTTACCTTCTGAGTATTTATCAAAGTTGAAACTTCCTTCTTATTCAAACGTAAATAAGTAAATGCCTGAATATTTAACAATTTTATAACAGTTGGCATAATAGTGTTGTAACGTTCATTTGTAATTAGTATTATAGGGAAATGCAGGATAGGTATTGACCTACAATTGAAATTTCATCATACATAGGGCTTAGTACCCTTTTTTGAAAGCGCTATTAAATTTTTATTAATTTGTACATATGGTCGGAAAAAGGGAGAGAATTTTTCCGAACCAAGTTTCAAAAATCAACAAACATGATTTTTAAAAGAATATTAGATTTAAGAAACGGGAGGGAGAGTATGATGAGCGGAAACTCCATTACGATAGAACAATTGGTTCGGCAGTTTAAATTAGAGATATTAGCTGGAGAGAGTCAATTGGACCGGATCATTACAAAACCGAAAACAGTTCGACCTGGCTTAGAATTTATCGATTTCTTTGAATTTTTACCGATGGAAAATGTTCAGGTTCTCGGGAAGCATGAAGTAAATTATTTAAAGACGTTAGATGATGATCAGAGAAAGCTTCGTGCTGGCAATATTGTTAAATATAATCCCCCATGTATTATCGTGACCTCCCATCAGGAAAAACCGAAGTACTTGGCCCAATTTTGCAACGAGGAGAAGATTCCTTTGCTGCAAACAGAGGAATCCACTTACGAATTTATTGCAAAGCTTGATGCCTTTATGGTTAAAACCCTGGCACCCGAGACTGCTGTTCACGGTGTATGTGTGAACGTTTCGGGGATCGGCATTTTGCTGAGAGGTAAATCAGGCGTTGGAAAAAGCGAGACCGCCCATACGCTAATCGGACGCGGACACCGACTAATCGCCGATGACATCGTTGTGCTGAAAAAACTTAGCCCGCAAACGCTTCTCGGCTCCCATAATGGAATGAATAAGGAATTCCTTGCTCTGCGCAGCATTGGACTATTAAATGTAGTGCGTCTGTATGGAAGGAAGGCTTTCCAAGAGGAAACCCGGATCGCTCTTGATATCGAATTAACGAAGTGGGAAAAGGATGATCTTAATAACGAGCTTGAGCTTGAGTCCAAGTTTACGGAATACATGGGTGTTCAGATCCCTCATATACAAATTCAGCTCCAACCGGGCCGAGATGTGGCTGGATTAATCGAAGCCGCCGCTAATAATTGGTACTTAAAGCAGCAAGGCTACAGCGCAGCGGAAGAATTCATGAAGCGCCTTGAAGGAGAAGGGCCGGAGTCAAGCTGGAAATAAGTATTTAATGAATAGCAGACCCTCTGCCTGTTTGATATAGGGTAGGGGGTCTTTAGGATTATGTTCAGATGAATGGCCGTGCAAAGCGTTCACTATAGAAGTCTCATGGCGCGCGTTTCGAAATCTCTTCGATAAAAACACTCAC